>JAQVID010000557.1 GCA_028695865.1 Thermoguttaceae bacterium
AAACCGTGCTTCTCATACCGTGCTTGGGCGTACCTCATCACAAAAATTCACCCCACTCAACGGCTTTTTGGAGCTTAACGGTATGCGGCCCCTTTGTTGGAACACGTGTGCCACGCCGCACTTGCGTGATTATTGACGCGAGTAAACACCGCAATGTTTGCTCATGCGACTGTAATCGCCAATTCGAATATCGTCGCGTTATCGAATTTGCGATTCTCCTTCCTGTGCCCCCTTGTTATTTCTCTTTCATTATGATATAATGCTCAAAGTTGGGGTTTTGTGTACCGGCATTTCTTTTTAGATAAGGAAGTTCCATGATTAGAATAGCTATTGGTTGTGACCATCGAGGGAATAAAATTGCGGAAGCAATTGTCGATGGTATTTTGTCGCGCAAACAGTATGCGGCAGAGAACACTTCCGGCAAACACAACTCCGACAGTGGTTTCGATTTTTCCAATCAGGGAAAACGAAACGATCCGGTCCCTCCGTGGTTTGGGGCCGTGCTGGTTGTTTGCGAGCTCGACGATAAAAATCATATTTATGGGGTCGATCGCGAAAATATTACCATTCCCGGAATGAAGCCGGTCAACGACGATAATTCCTGCGGAAACGGGAATGGAAACGGTATTTTCCCTGTTTTCCGTATCGATTACCCCGATGTGGCCGCCGCGGTCGCCGGTCGCGTCAGTCGTCATGAAGCCGATTACGGTATCCTGATTTGCGGAACAGGTATCGGCATGTGCGTTGTCGCCAATAAATTCAAAGGTATCAGGGCCGCAACCTGCAATAGTGAACTGACGGCAGAGCTAAGTCGCCGGCACAACAATGCCAATATATTATGTCTGCCCGGTGAAATGCTCAGTCCTTCCGCGGCGGTAATCATCGTTCATAAATTCATGGAAACCCCTTACGACGGCGGTCGTCATCAGGCGAGAATCGAGAAAATTTCCCGCATCGAAGACGAAACCGGACTGTAAACGTCAGATATTATATTCTTTTTGTAATATCGTTCACTGCTTTTTCTTGTCAAACAGATTGAAAGTTGGTACAATGACTATGCGTTATCGGTACACTGCTTTTCTTGCCATTCCCACTGGCTCCCTTTGACGCTCAATTGACGTTGAAATTGCGGGGCTTTGTGTCACATGCCCGAAAAACTCAAGTGGAACCGGTATATGAGTCAAGGAAATTGCAGTCAAAACACAACAGCAAGAAAGGGGAAATGCCCATGTCCAAGTTTCTTACCATTGTTTCGGTCATTCTTGTCATGGTAACAGCTATCGCGGTTTCCACGTTTGGCGCCGAAGAAAAAAAAGACGTCATGAGTCCTGAATACCGGGCTTTGTGGAACGAGCAGGTTCAAAAAGAAATCGATGCCCGAATTGAGGTCTACCGCAAAGGAAAAGGGACCATCGCTCTTACCACGGTCAAACCGGGAAGTGAGGTCGTCGTCAAGCAAGTCAAACACAAATTCCTTTTCGGAGCCCATATTTTCAACTTCAATCAGTTGGGTTCGGACGAACTGAACCAGAAGTATAAAGACCTTTACGGTACATTGTTCAATTCCGCGACCGTGGCGTTCTACTGGCAAACCTTTGAGCCCACTCAAGGCAAGCCGCGTTTCAAAGCAGCCTACGAAGATACGGCCGAATTCTGGAATAAACAAAAAGACCCGAAAAATCAACCTCATTGGCGACGTCCCGCCTCGGACCCGGTCGTCGAATTCTGCCTGTCCAAGGGAATACAGATGAACGGCCACACAATGATTTGGGGAAGCCCCAAATGGCAGGTACCCAACTGGTTGGACCAGTCGCCGGAAAAAGTCGCGGATATGGAACGCCTCTTCGAAAAGCGCATTCGTGAATTGGCCGAGCACTACGGAAACCGCCTGAATCGCTGGGATGTAGTAAACGAAAGCGCAACAGATTACATTTTGCACTCCCAGGGAAAGTTCGTATTCGGCAAACCGTACAAGAACAAAGCGGGCAAGGTTTGCATGAACAGCCTTTACGGCGTCATGCCTGCCGACTATACGTTTAAATCGTTCAAAATTGCCAACGACGCCTTTCCTCCCAGTGTCGAAATGAATATCAATGAGTACAATGTTTGCGACGATTACGCCAAACAGATTGACGACCTGACAAATCGTGGATGCCGCATTACAAACGTCGGCGTTCAAATGCACCTGTTCAATCCGAAAGACTGTCTGGCCATTGCCGCGGGCAAACCGATTCAATCGCCCGAAGTTCAAAAAACGCGTCTCATGGCCGCGGACCGCGTGGGCAAACCGCTTCATTTGAGCGAAATTACAATTACCTCGCCGGGAAATGACGAACGCGGGATGGCCATTCAGGCCGAAATTGCCCGCAATCTCTATCGATTCTGGTTCTCTTGGCCAAGTATGAAGGGAATTACTTGGTGGAACGTCGTTGATGATTGCGGCGCGCCGGGCGAACCTTCCGTTTCAGGTCTTTTTACACGCGACATGAAGCCCAAACCGTCTTTCTTTGCCTTGAATAAATTGATCAATGAAGAATGGAAAACAAATTTCACCGTCAAGGCGACCGAATCGAATTTCACTCACGAATTTCGCGGTTTCCGGGGTGATTACGAAATTACCTGGACCGACGTGAACGGCAAGAAAAACACTTCGTCCCTCCGCATTTATTGACAGAATTATTGCGTTTAGACTCTCATACGGCGATAAACTTTCGTGCGTTGCGACTTGTCCGGTGAACTGGTCTGCCCGCCGGTTCACTACCGTCCACGTTCGCATGTTTATCGCCCATCTTTTGGAAAAAGATCGTTCATCGCCAAAAACAGTTCGGTTTCCACCGCCCACTCGTTCCTATCCCAGAAAACGCAAGGTCACTCCGGACAAGAAGTATGACAGGATTTGTCGCGTCATGCTTGCCAACCGCCGTTTTTGCTGTTATACTACCGATACTTCAATTTTCGGTGATTCACTCCCCGTTTACCTCCGGAAGACGGGGGATGTCAGGCCGCACAACACGAAAATTCAAGTCATACCTGTTTTTTACTACCGATACTTCAATTTTCGGTGATTCACTCCCCGTTTACCTCCGGAAAACGGGGGTTGTCCGGCCGCACAACACGAAAATTCAAGTCATACCTGTTTTTTACTACCGATACTTCAATTTTCGGTGATTCACTCCCCGTTTACCTCCGGAAAACGGGGGATGTCAGGCCGCACAACACGAAAATTCAAGTCATACCTGTTTTTTACTACCGATACTTCAATTTTCGGTGATTCACTCCCCGTTTACCTTCGGAAAACGG
>JAQVID010000558.1 GCA_028695865.1 Thermoguttaceae bacterium
CGGCCTGGTGGAGGAAATCATGGGAATCGCGAAAACGGGGCAAAGAGCCAAACCGTCCAGTCTTGATGTCGTCAAGGAAGAAACAGGTTGCGATAAGTCAGGTTGTGACAAGCCAGGTTGCGTCCATTGCAGCGGCGAAGGGATTTATTTTCCGGGGCGAACCGACTTGGTACGCATGTCGAGATTTATTGACATGTTTGCCGTTGCGGCGGGACGAAAACGAATACGCTCGATATACTGCCCTCCCGCGGGCGTACTCGGGGCCGGCATCGTCATGGAAACTTACCGGCGCATTACGCGACGACAGGTTCCTCTGGATTGGAACAAAGCCGTTGAAGCAATTCGCGGACCCTGGATTGCCTCTCCGGAAAAAATCGGTCAATGCCTCGGAGCCCTTCCCACTCGACCGCTGGAAGAGCAAATACAGGAAACTTTTCGGTGGTTTGACCAACATGGCCTTTTGGACTGAATGTATATCACTGAATGTATATAAGTGTATACGTGCCGGTAAAACCATCACAACAATTGAAAAACAAGGGCGGTTTCAATATGAAAGACGATAAAAAGATCACAGAACACGACGACAACAAAACAAACGACCAAACGGCCTCTCCGGGCGAAATTTCGTTCCGCGAGTTTCAGGAACTGATTCGCGTCATGTATTTTCGCAAGGACGAAGAACGCGGCGTCGCCGGTACGTTCATGTGGCTCATGGAAGAAGTCGGTGAACTTGCCTCGGCTCTCCGCGAAGGTTCCAAAGAGGAATTGGCTCTGGAGTTTGCCGATGTTATTGCCTGGTTAACGACGATTGCCAATGTGTCGGGAATTGATTTGACGGAAGCTTTACGCAAGAAGTACGGATCAGGTTGCCCGGGCTGTGGACGCTATGTTTGCGTTTGTCCCGATGAGGAAAAACCATGACTGCTCCTTCTTCGAGCCATACTGAAACACAATCAAAAACAGCCGACGCCCCGCCGAAAGTCTATTTGGCCGATCTTCCGGTTGGTGCCCGGGCAACAATTTTGTCGCTCAAACTCGCCTCGAATACGATCGGGCAATTCATGGGGATGGGTCTGTTTCCCGGTTCCTGTGTGGAAGTATTGCAAAAAGGATTTTCCCGAAAGAAACCTATTCTGCTCGGAGTGGACGATACCCGAATCGCAATGGGCTGGGAATACGCCGAGTGTATTGTCGTCGAACCCAATGAGAGTGTTAAGAAGACTCCATGAACAAGCAAGAAGATATTTCGGTTGCTATTGTCGGTCAACCCAATGGGGGAAAATCGACCATATTCCAACTCCTGACGAAAATACATCAGGAGACAGGCAATTATCCGGGCGTAACATTCGATGCCCGAACGGGACATTATCACGAAGGGGAGAAACGAATCGAAGTCGTCGATCTGCCCGGCGCTTACAGTTTTTCCTCTCCAACGCCTGAAGAGCGAATCGCGAAAAACTTTCTTCTGCTGGATCGTCCGGAGGTTGTACTGGCCGTGGTCGACGCGGCGCATTTTCGTCGCAGTCTGTCGTTTGTTCTGGAATTACTGGAATTGCAACTGCCGCTGATAGTTTGTCTCAATTTCATGGATGTCGTTCCCCGCCGTGGTATCAAGTTCGATGTCGCCGCGCTGGAAAAACTTTTGAATGTCGAAGTCGTACCTTGTTGCGCCGTCAAAGGGAAAGGTATTGATGAACTTCGAACGGCGATTCTTAATGTGGGTTCCATGCATGAACACACGTCCACCGGCTGGAAAATTGATTACGGTCCGGCGATGGAACAAACGCTTGCCGCCATGGAAAAAGCGATTCGAACGAAAGAGCATTTGTCCGAAGATTTTTCCCCCCGCTGGTTGGCTGTCAAGCTCATGGAAAACGACCGGGAAGCGCGGCGCATTGTCGAGCACCACACTCACGATGATACCTGGCGCGATGTGCTTGATTTCGCGGACGAGAAATTCAACGGCTTTATTCAGGCTCAGCACAAGAGTTCCAAAAAGCTTATTCTTGAATGCCGCAATCAACTGGTACACTCGATCGATCAGGCGACGACGACCCGAATACGTCCGCAAACATATCATGTATCCGACCGCATCGATGCCTGGGTATGTCACCCGCTTTGGGGACCACTCATTTTGTTCGTACTGATGATTTTAATTTTTCAGGTGACATTCAATTTGGCTGACGGTTGGCATTGGTTCCCTTCAATTTCATTTTCGCCATGGTCGTTTTCGCTTACGACTCCTGTGGAGTGGATCAACGGAATCTTTCACTCGTGGATACCGGAACATGTCGAGCGTCTGCTGCGTCTAACGGACCCCGCGTCCATTTCGTTTTTGCGACACGGCGTACTGGCAGGCGTCGGAGGCGTTGTGCAATTTCTGCCGATCATTTTTATTATGTTCACGATTCTTGCCATGCTGGAACAAAGCGGGTATATTGCCCGGGTCGCGATGGTTATGGACTCGTTCATGCGACGTTTCGGCTTGCAAGGACGAAGTATTTTACCGCTTGTTTTGGGGGGCGGCATTTCCGGCGGATGTGCGGTACCCGCGATTTTAACAACACGGTCGATTACGAATTTTCGACAGCGAACGTTAACGATTCTCGCGATACCCATGCTCAATTGCGGAGGGAAAGTACCGGTCTTTGCCATGCTGGTCGCGGCGTTTTTCTCTGCGTGGCAAGGTCTGGTCATGGCAGGTATCGTGTTCTTCTCCTGGGCCATGGCTTTGTGCTCGGTCTGGATTTTCGGGCATACCGTACTTAAAGGCAATGAGTTGCCCCTGCTACTGGAACTCCCTTCGTATCAGATTCCTTCGATGGGAGAAGTACTCGCCAGTTCGTCACGGCAGAGTATTGAATTTTTGAAAAAAGCCGGAACCGTGATTCTGGGAACCAACATGTTCCTGTGGTGTCTCATGTCCTGGCCCGGTACCGATCCGAAGCCGGAAGATTTGCCGCAAGGCTCCCCGAACCCGCCGACTCAAGCCCTGAAAGCCGATTGGCGGCTGGAACATTCCTATGCCGCGCAGATCGGACGCTTACTGGAACCGGTCAGTCATTACGCCGGCTTTTCATGGAAAGACAACGTTGCTCTCATCGGTGGTATTGCCGCTAAAGAGTTGATTGTCAGTTCCATGATCACAATGTATCTGGCCAATGAAAATACAGCGGCCTCAAAAACGGATGGCACAACCAGCGATGTCAGCAGCCAGGAAGCCCGTCCCAACGATCAGGAAAAAAAAGGAATGCAGTTGCGATCCGTTTTGAAAAACTCACCCGAATGGTCCAGGGCAAA
>JAQVID010000559.1 GCA_028695865.1 Thermoguttaceae bacterium
GCAACATGCGGCTTTGGCACGGAACCAATGAGCCTGAGCAAAACTCATGCAACAAAACGTAACGAGGAAAAACGCTACGAAACACAGACCGAACTTTTTCATTCTCACATCCTTTTCATTTAAACAATGGGAGGTAACAACAAAGCGGGATTTTCTTCCCGCTTTACTACACTAAAATCAAAAAACACCGTTAATCTTTAAAAATTCTTTGTAAATCACCTGAACGTCCGGTATTCTCTAACAGTTTCAGATGTTATATACAACCAAGTTTACAGTAGTTTTCCCTTTATGTCAACCAACGGGACAACGATTATTCGTTTTTTCTGTAAATTTAGGAATAATACATATAATAGGAAATATATTTTTAATATTTATTGGTCCGCGGGGCAATAGCAACTTGGAAAAACCGGGTATAATGTATACGTATTGTGATAAAGTTTTATAGAAGGCACCTGTTTTCGCATGGTGTACAGTTATTTATATTCGAACCATATTCTCGCAGGAAGTAGAAACAGGTTACCGTTTATGTCCGATTTGGCACTTGAAGCACTGGTTCAAAAAGCAGTAGGCTTGGGGGTTCTGGAACTGGATGTACTCCAAGGTATCTGGCACGCGCTCGGAACACAAAATGTCAGTGTCGATGAGTTCCTTCAAATGGCGTTGAGACAAAATGCCTTGACAAAATATCAGGCAGAACGCTTAAAGTTTGGTGAGTCAACAGGCTTCTTCTTTGGTCCCTACAAAGTGCTTTATTTGGTCGGTGCAGGGACATTTTCCCGGGTATACCGCGCTGTTCACAGCAAAACAGGTCAAGTAGTTGCGGTCAAAGTACTTCGAGCGCGATTTAGTCAAGACCAGGCGGCCATTGACCAGTTTACCGAAGAAGCCCAGTTCTCCATCGGTCTCAAACACCCCAATATTGTTACGATGTACGACGTAGCGTCCGACAAGGACGGCCATTACATGGTCATGGATTTTATCGAAGGTCAAACACTGCGTGATATGGTCAAAATCCAGAAGGTTGTCAACCCCAAGATGGCCGTTCATATCATGTGCGATGTCTGTTCCGGCCTTGATTTCGCGTTACACCGCGGTCATACTCATCGGGATATGAAATTGAGTAACGTTTTGATTTCCAGTAGTGGGAAAGCGGTCTTGATCGATTTCGGGCTGGCCGCAACCGAAAAAGACGAAGACCCAAGCGTAAAAAATCAGCGAACCGTCGATTATGCCGCGCTCGAACGTATTACAGGTGTTGGTCGCAACGACAAGCGAAGCGACATCTATTTCGTCGGTGTCATGTTCTATTACATGTTGGCGGGCGTATCTCCCATTCTGGAAACAAAAGATCGTGCCCGACGCATGGAACGAGCCCGGTTTGTAAACGTGACTCCGTTGCGTGAAAAGAATCCGGCCATTCCCCCTTTATTGACTTTCATTGTCGATAAGGCCATGTCCCTTGATCCTGAAAAACGATATCAAACGCCCGGGGCAATGCTTCTGGACCTGCAAGTAGCCGAGCAAAAATTGGCCGATGGGACCGGTTTCGAAGTTTCCGATCCGACGACCTCGCTTCTGAAAGCGGTCTCGCTCGATACTACCAAAAAAACCATTTTAGTCGTCGAAGCCGATACCGAACTTCAGGATGTCTTTCGTGAAGCGCTTAAAAAGCAGGGCTACCGCGTTCTGGTAATATCCGACTGTGCGCGGGCCATGGAACGGTTCGAATACCCGGATCACGGCATTGATTGCGCTGTTTTCAATGCTCAATACCTTGGTCCTGCGGCGGTCATGGGCTTCAACAAATTGGCCCAATCAACAGCCACTCGCAATATTCCCGCGATTTTGCTTTTGGACGAAGATCAAGTTCGCTGGGGCGCCAAAGCTTTGCGCAGCAAGCACCGTTTGGCCGTTGGAATGCCGATTACCATGCGTCGACTCGTCGAAGTCATTCGCCGCCTTTTGGAAATGAAGATTGATGAATAACCCAGATCAAACGGTATCGTTTCGGCCCGGTACATCGCAAGCGACGATTCGTTTTCGTGCCCGACTTGTTCGCCGTATCCGGGAATACTTCGATGCCGACGATTTTGTCGAGGTTCAAACACCCGTATTATCTCGCGATTCGGTGATTGATCGTTTTGTTGAACCGCTTTCGCTTACGGTGGAAATGCCCGGCGGTAACCCCGAACTGTTTTACTTACTGACCTCGCCCGAATTTGCCATGAAAAGATTACTGGCCGCAGGAATGGACGCCATATATCAGATGACGCCCGTCTTTCGCGCGGCCGATCGCGGACCTGCTCATAACATCGAATTCACCATGCTCGAATGGTATCGCGCCGGACACGAATACAAAGACGGTATCATGTTTTTGGCCCGCCTCGTTGACGATCTTTTTCAAGAAGCAATCAGGTCTTTTGCTCCTTGCCGGATATTCCCTGTCGAAGAAGTTCTTTTCCAGAGAACGGGGTTGACCTTTGGCGCCACGTGCGACGATTATCTTCGCTTTGCGCGGCATGAATCGCTGAACTTTCCCGATTCCTTTCTGTCAGGCAACCCAACTGCCGAGGTCAACGACTGGTTTGATTTTATTTTTTCCGAAGTGATTCAACCCCAACTTGGTTTGGACTCTCCAGTCATTTTATTCGATTATCCGGCGACGCAATCGCAATTGGCCCAAACCCGGTCAGGTCTGCTCCCAACGCCCTTTGCAAACAAATATCCCGGTCAAACCCAAACCGAGAGAGCCGAACGCTACGAGCTTTTCGTTTCCGGTTTAGAGTTGGCAAACGGTTATCATGAACTCCTTGACGCTGATATTTTGAGACAGCGCAACGAGGAAACGCAGAAGCAACGGATGGCCGATGGAAAACCTTATTTTGTGACCAGTGGCAAACTCCTTGCCGCCATGGATTCCGGGCTCCCTCCCTCGTGCGGGTGCGCCCTTGGTCTGGAACGGCTTCTCATGGCATTGCTTGATACGCGGCAAATCGACGATGTTATCCCCTTCCCCATCGAAGAAGCGTAACAGAAAAGAAAAAAAGGGGGGGGTGAATGGTGCTTGGACAGTCAAAATACATCGTCTGCGATCACTCAACAGTCAGCGTTGTATCAATACCGGCAAAAAAATATTTCCGGGCCGCTTAACGTTCGAGTGTCAGGAAAAATCGCTTACTCAATGGGATTGCGTCTTCGCGAGAGCGCATGACGAAATTGGCAAATACGCGGACCAGGAATTGATCGGCCTTGCGTATCAGTACCATTTGAATCACGGGGCGTTGCTTCGTTCAA
>JAQVID010000560.1 GCA_028695865.1 Thermoguttaceae bacterium
ACAATAGCAGGCCGTTCTTGGCATTTTTGACCATTGTGCACTCCAGGGAAAACAGGGTTGAGTAAATTGAAAAGAGGAAAAGGTCTCCTCTAACCGACTATTTCATTATAATAGACCTGTTTTGACGATACAAGCGAAAAAGACTATACGTTTTTACAAAACAACTATATTATATTACCGATTCTTCATTCTTCGGCGTATTGCTCCCTGCTTGCCTTTTGGAAACGGAGAGATTCAGGCCGCGGAACATGAAAAACCAGGCAATACAGATATATACACATATGTATTGTATACACATATTTATATTGAACAGCCGATGCGGTTGGCGTCACGATCAGCAGGCTCATCGAGTAAAATTCACCGTTATATCAGACCGCGAAGCAATAATGCACAATATCACAAGCTGTGTTCACTTTTCGATAAACAAGTGACCACACGGTTGCTTGCCGGTTGTTTACCGGTCACAGAAAAAAAGATTGCCCTGCCTTGACGTTGTTAGGGGGGGAGATATAATGTTACTGTTGTTTGTCGTTAGGGGCCTCTTTCGTATTCTTACTGAAGCGGCCGGTTCGGAATCGTCCCGAGTTTTGGATTCCGATGGTCGAGTTTACTCGAATCGCGACTTACACAAGCGGGGCGTAGCTCAGCCTGGCTAGAGCGCTACGTTCGGGACGTAGAGGTCGCACGTTCGAATCGTGTCGCCCCGATTCTAAAAAGTTTCCGCAGATGTTTTCGCGTTGTGCGGCCAGCACGCCCGTTTTCCGAAGGGAAACGGGAAACGAATCAGAATAAGCGTGGAATCGGAAACGAAAAAGGTTCCAATTTGTTTTCGTGTTGTGCGACCAACGCACGCCCGTTTTCCGAAGGGAAACGGGGAACGAATCAGAATAAGCGTGGAATCGGAAACGAAAAAGGTTCCAATTTGTTTTCGTGTTGTGCGACCAACGCACGCCCGTTTTCCGAAGGGAAACGGGGAACGAATCAGAATAAGCGTGGAATCGGAAGCGAAATACCGGTTGCAATCGAATTTGCTTGTCCGGAGGGCGTGGTTTTCAAACAAATCGGAAATCATGGATTTGAGCTTGTTGCCGTGTATCGGGTATGGGTAAACATCCTGTTCCTGATTTGTTTTTTTTTGCGCGGTTGCATCGGTAACCGTTGCGTAACGCATATTGTAACGAGGTTTGCCGTGTATATTTCTCTTGACTGGATTTCTGATTTCGTTGATCTTTCCGACATTGACCCGGCGGTCATTGCTGATCGTTTAACAATGTCAACTGCCGAAGTGGAAGGACTGCAAGTCGTTACCCGTTACGTTGATGGTGTGGTTGTGGGTGAAGTCGTTAAGGCGGAGCCCATAACGACCGCGGAAGGAAAACGTTTAACAGTTTGTTTGGTCGATTGTGGAACCAAAAAGTATCAGACCGTTTGCGGCGGCCCCAATGCCCGCGTGGGACTCAAAGCCCCGTTCGCTCCTGCCGGGACCGTTCTGGGCGAAAAGATTATTTCAGAGTCCGAAATGGCCGGATACAAAAGCGACGGAATTCTTTGCAGTGCCAACGAGTTGGGTATGAGTGCCTGGCATGAGATCGTTTTCGAATGTCCGGGCGACCTGGCCAATGGAACCCCTTTTGGCGAACTGGTTCCGGCCAAAGATGTTCTGATAGAGATCGACAACAAGAGTCTGACGCACCGGCCTGACCTTTGGGGGCATTATGGAATCGCTCGCGAATTGGCCGCGATTTTTCACCGACCACTGGCTCCGCTGGCCCGTCACGACGTCGATATTTACGCAAAACTTCCCAAGGTTGATATTGAAATAGCCGATCCAAATTGCCCCTGCTATGGTGCCATTGTCTTTGGTGTTAAGGCCGGTATTAACGGGCTTCCTTCTCCGGTCAAGATGCAGCGTCGTTTGCACGCGTTGGGGCAGCGAACCTATAATCTGCTTGTGGACGTTACGAATTATGTCAGCCTTGAACTTGGTCAGCCGACGCACGCCTTTGACGGCGATCTGGTCCGATCCATTCGCGTTGCTCCCATGGGTGCCGCGGGCACGTTTTGCACACTCGACGGGGTTGACCGCAAAATGATTCCGGAAGACATGCTGATTTGTCAAGGCGACAAACCGATTGCCATAGCCGGTATCATGGGCGGCCTTGAAACGGAAGTGACCGACAAAACAACGCGCATTTTACTTGAATCGGCGAACTTCAATGCTGCCCGGGTACGTCGCACCGCCGGGCGACTTGATCTGCGAACGGATGCCGCTCAGCGATACGAAAAGAGTCAACCGCCGTATAATGTCAAGGTTGGTACCGAGCGTATTTTGGAACTGGTCGCCAAGTCCGGGGTTGATTTCAAAGTCGAAAGCTGTTTCTCGCTGGCCGGTAACTTGTGCGATCAAGTACGAACGATCATTCTTCCTCCTGGCCGACTGAATCATCTTGCCGGAATTGATTTTCCAGACGAGACGGTTTTGAATATTTTGCGCTCTATTGGGTTTGAAGCCGATTTCCAACCGGATCGCTCGCTTAAGGTCGGAGTACCCCCGTTCCGCAGCGCGAAAGATATTTCGATTCCGGAAGATATTGTCGAAGAGGTCATGCGACTTTACGGTTTCGACAATATTCCGCCTGTTCTGCCGGCACTCAAACTTCGTCCGCTTCATGTAGACGCTTATATTCGTATGGAACACAAGGCGCGGCGTCTCCTTGCGACGGCTTATGGCTTTGTCGAGGTGCACAATTACGGCTGGATGAACGATCTTTGGCTTGCGAAACTCGGTTTCGACCCGGGTACTACGCTCGTTTTGGCCAATCCGGCAGTTCAGGCAGATTCTCGACTGCGAACGACGCTCATTCCGAATCTGCTGGCGCTGGTCCCGAAAAACCGGCCATTCCGCGATACTTTCCGGATTTTCGAACTGGGACATGTTTATCTCCCGAAAGGCCCGGTTGACGACCAGACTCCTTGTCAGGACAGTATGGACAAGTGTGCGGAGCTGCCGCGTCTTGCCGGCGTGAGTTTCGTTCAGTCCGGCTCGCAGGAAGAGCATTATCGTCAAATCAAGGCGGCCATTGAAGATTTGGGTACGGTCTACTGTCAGGACAACGAACCGCTTGAATTCGCGGCGTTAACGCAATCCGGCTCTCCTTGGGAAACGATCGGCAATACGGTCGAAATCCGCCAAGGCGGCAAGCGAATTGGTTCCTTGGGAATCATGGACAAGAAACTGCTCAATATTGTTTCGCCTGAAGGGGGGCAGATTGTCTGGTTCGAAATGGAACTGGA
>JAQVID010000561.1 GCA_028695865.1 Thermoguttaceae bacterium
AGGAACTTTTCGGACAAAATTTTCAGAAAATTGAAGGTAAAACGGACGATTCGTCGCTTATGACCATTTTACATGGAATTTTGAACGTTTTTAATGTGTTAACGGTTAACATTGCCTCCATGTCCGGGCACAATCGCTTTCAGCAAAGAACAAAACAAACGTGAACAAAATATTTGACGCAATAAGACGCAATAAAACGAGTATTTCTGCCGTCCGGAGCTTTTCGCTTGCACTTGACCGATTATTACAAAATTACCCACACCATGAATATGCTGTTGCATTGCGGTCTTGCATGAGTTAAAATATAATTGGAAATTCGATTGAATGCCCTTAGATTTTCCCCCCAATCACACCTGTATTTTAAAAAACTGCGTGGTTAACACCAAGCACTTGGAAAAAAGCTCACGATCAGGAGTTCCTGCCATGAAACACGCCCGTTGTCTTTGCTCTTTGTTATCGGCTTCGTTGATCATCTTGCTCTGCATGTCTTTTGTCGCGGCCGGAGAAAAGCCGTATGAAGTTGGTCTTGTCATTGATCAGCCGCCGATTGTGGTCATGAAAGTTGAATCGGACATCATGGCTGAAATCGTCCGACGGATAGACACGGCCTGTCAAGATTTTTGCGTGACAATACTCCATCCAACGGCGGACGGCACGTTTGTTGATCGAAATGGTCATCCGAAATCACTCAAGGACTTCCGCGTTCTGTTGCTTTTCCAAGGAGACGGAATTAGCAAGAATGCGCCGTTGTTCACGGCCGAAACAATTGAGCAGCTCAAAGCGTTTATCGCCGTGCCGGGCAAAGGGATCGTGCTTACCGGAGGAGCGTGTGCCTTACCAGAATCGCTGGGATTCGGACCGGTCGACGCCAAACGTATTACCATTGACGACGATATACAGCAGTCCGGCATGGTTCCAGTTCAACCCAAAGCAAGACTCTTTTCCGGCACTACCATTGACCGCCAAACCGTTTGGACATCAAATGCCGCTTATCATGTTTACACAGCTTACCGTTCGAAATCACCGCGATTAATATGTTACGCCACAACAATGGGAGCGTGGCGACTCGAACTTTTAGGGGGGGTGACGAAAGACCCAAATGGAACAGCGCGAACGTCCCTTCTGGTTTATCCTTGGGTTGTCTCGCCCATGTACGATCAGGCTGCCCAGGAGTTCCGTTCCAACTTCGAAACCATGCTGACCAATTTAATTCGTTGCGTCGGTACGCCGTTTAGCTCGGCCGATATAACGCCTGACCCGTTCACATTGCCCGATTTTGCGGCCTTTCGACGGGCACTCAACGATCTGATTGAGACATATCGCGAGGAGTATCCAAAAGGCAACGATTTTCTCAAAGAACTTGCAACATTGGAAACTCGCGGCGGCTCTGTTAAAACCGCGGCCCAAGCCGGTCAATTGCAAAAAGAGTTTACGACGCTCCAGCGCAATGCTCTTTTATTGTCGAATCCGGAAATCGATTTTGATGAACTCCTGTATATCCGTCGTAACCCTGAAAAAAACGGTTTTCCTCGCAATCATGGTGCTAACGCCGAACTGGACCCGACCGGCTACAAGAATGAAATTGTTCGATTCAATTTTCGCTCGCTTCAGGAGCGTCGTGTTTACAAACCGGAGCATGATGAATATGTTGGTGAACTGGAATTGCATTATGACGCTGACCGTATTATGTTCTCCATGCCGGACAAGTCGATCGATTTTCATTGGCGTATTTGGGAGTACTCATTGACTGCCGCGGATCAAGTCTCAAAGCAAAATCATGCCAAGTTGGCACCAGCGGTAATAAAACTTGTTTCACAGCATGACGTCGATAATTATGACGCGTGCTGGCTGCCGGACGACAGTGTCGTTTTTTGTTCAACAGCTTGTTTTACAGGCGTTCCATGTGTGAATGGTGTTGTTCATGTCGCCAATCTTTATCACAAGGAGCCAAACGGTACTATTCGACAACTTACTGTTGATCAGGATGACGACTGGAATCCGGCCGTGATGAACAATGGTCGCGTCATGTATTTGCGTTGGGAATACACCGATTTGCCCCATTGCTTTTCGCGAATCATGTTTCATATGAACCCGGATGGAACGAATCAGTCCGAGCTTTACGGCAGTGGTTCACAGTGGCCGCCGTCGGTATTCTATGCCCGACCGATACCTGATCATCCGACCCGCTTCGTCGGAATCGTCTCCGGGCACCACGGTTTGAACCGCGTAGGCGATTTGGTTCTCTTCGATCCCGCATTGGGACGCTTTGAAACCGAAGGCGTTGTGCAACGAATTCCCGGTTGGGGTAAAAAAGTTTCGCCTGTTCAGTGCGACCTGCCAATCGGTCAGACCTGGCCGAAGTTCGTTCATCCTTATCCGATTACCGACAAGTACTTCGTCGTTTCGTGTCAGCGCAAGGCGGGCGACCCATGGACACTTTGCCTTGTTGATGTGTTCGACAATATAATTACACTTAAAGAGGAAAAGGAGTTTGCTCTTTACGAGCCGGTTCCCATACGCAAGACGGAACGTCAGCCGATCATTCCACCGCGAATCAATCCGGCGCAGAAAGAAGCGAACGTCTTTATCGCCGATATTTATCGAGGCGAAGGCCTTCGCGGGGTGCCTCGCGGTACGGTCAAGTCGTTGCGAATATTTACCTATCAGTTCGGATACCAGGGAATGGGCTGCGAACCGTTCAGTGTGGGACTCGATGGTCCCTGGGACCCCAAAATGGTCCTCGGTACGGTTGATGTAAACGACGACGGTTCCGCGTTCTTCAAGATTCCGGTCTATACGCCCGTTGCGTTTCAGCCATTGGACGCGCAAGGCAAAGCGATTCAACTCATGCGAAGTTGGATTACGGCCATGCCGGGCGAATCCATTTCCTGCATTGGCTGTCACGAAAAGCAGAACTCAACCGGTCCGGCTATCCCATCAGGCAAAGCGGCCCGTTCCAAGCCCGTGCCGATCAAGCCGTTTGATCCGGAGCGTCGCGGCTTCAGTTTCGAGCGTGTGATCCAGCCGATTCTTGACCGCTATTGTCTTGAATGTCATCAGCCTGACAGCAAGGCGGCCCAGGCCGTTTTGAGCAGAAAAGGGATAAAAGACACCGGCTCCGTTTTTGTCCCTGATTTCCGCAGCGGGCCTGTTCGTCCGACTCAAGACAACAAGGCCCGACTTAACGTCAGTGCACTGTTTTCTCCGTCGTATTATCAGCTTCGCCGTTTTGTTCGAACGCCAACGAAGGAAAGTCAAATGGCCATGCACAAGCCGTATGAATTCCA
>JAQVID010000562.1 GCA_028695865.1 Thermoguttaceae bacterium
CTGCTTCACACTGGAAGGCAACTGCTCAACGACCGACTTGAGCTGTTCTGGTATTCTCTTATCGGTCCACCCGTTGAAATCGTCGAGAAGATGAATCGATTTTTCCTGAACGGCAGGTTCCGGATGTCCTGTTCCGTCCATAAGTATTTGCAACATTTCCGAGCGGACCTTGGCGTTTCTCTTTCCGATTTTTCGCAATATCGCAAGTCCTTTTTGAGCCCAGAATTTTCTTTCACGAAGAAAGTACGGAATAATCGAAAGAATCTGTTCGTCATGGTTCGAGCCAGACCGAAACAGTTCTTCGATACGCCGGAGTCCAAACAGTTTCGGAGTGGCCGAGCTGTATTTACAAAAGTCGACCGCCATTGCAATATCGAAAGAAGCAAGCCCTTCTTTAAAAATTCGATCCAGCAGTTCAATATACCAGCGGTTCTGATGATCCGTGTAATTCCGGTTCAGCGCGGTACGACACCATTGAATGACACGTTTCGTCTCAAGCCGATTCATTCGAATCAGTTCGACAATCGCGTCTTTCCAACGATGATAATAATCGTGTGATGTCAGCGTCCAGGAAGTCGGAAAGCGTTCCATTTCGAAAAGCTTTGGAATTCCGTCCGTGATGAGTTCCTCGTCTTCCAGCAATTGACGAAGAATCGGTATTCCATGATGATTGAGAGGTTTCCACGATGATTGAGATATGCAATCGTTCGTAGTGGTGTACATTGCCTCGAACATAAAACAGGTCATCAGAGAACTCCATCGCGACTGGCAGCTTCCCTCCTTGACGAGTTGACGATACATTCTCCAGCAGACTATTTGATCCTCATAATAAAACGGGTTACGGCGAGAAACTCCTTCGAGCATATCCAAAGTCCAAGACGGCTTTCGGGAAGCAATAACCTTGACGCTGGCCTGCAGATCGAGATAGTCGGAACTCCACCTGCGAACCGCCTTCCAATCGGCAACGGCAACAAGTCCCAATATGCCCGTTTTCAAAGCTTCATGCGGCCATGTTTCAAGTCTTTGGAAAAACGGGGCTTTTTCGCCCGCTTGATGACGTTTTATCGTTTCGTTGATGCGATTGCACCAGTCAAGGCAATATGGTTTGTATTCGGCACGCTTCTCTTCGGACATACCATCGAAAAAAGCGACCACCTCATCAAGTTTTCCCCGGCAAAAAAAGGAATACAATTGATCGAGCGATTCAGGACTTTTTTCTTGTTTCATCATTTTCAATCTCCGAATAAAGGGGCATGGTTCATTTTTTGCCGGCACAGACAATAATTGTTCCCTATCGGTAAAACAGATAATCACAAGTCAACAGTTCAAGTTTCTTCCAGTTCGACAGCGAAGTACAAGAGTACAGCGGTATGGGGGGACGACCACCCAAATAATGGGCGGTCCCCTACCCGATGATCGCGTGGAGAGTATAGCGTTCAATCGCTTCGACTTTACGCAGACAGCCGAACGTCCCCGGGATTGCGGGAAAACAAAGGATAACATCAGTGAACGACCGCCGAAATTCTACTTGAACTTGAACTCGTTCTTGACGGCGGCTTCGTTGTTTGCTTTAACCTCTTTATCGGTCAAAAGGCGGTAGCGAATACCGTGAATGGCACTGCCGGAACACCAGGTCGCAAGACCGAGCGGTTTGCACAGTTCCATTTCGAGCCGAATGGAAATTTCGCTGTGCTCTGTAACCGTTGCGACGAGTCGCTGATCGTCAATCCAACAGAGAATCGATTTGTCCGTTACGGCGACACGAAAACGATAGCGAACATTGTTCTTGAACTCGAAGAAAGTTGACGAAGAGTTTTCCGACGCGTCCATTCCGTCCAGAGACGACAGACCAACGATACCACCCCCCCAACCGCCATTCACGAATGTGCAAAAACTTTTGCCAACCGGAAAAGTGAGCGCGGCGAAGAAATCGTTTCCTTCAGTTCGTTCAGCAACATATTCGATTTCGTAATTTGTCGTCGGCATCGGTCTGGCGTCTTTGCGATATCGAATGGAAGTTGACATACTGCCGGCTTTAAGGCGAATGGCTCCGTCTTTGATCGAGATCGGACCGGCCCCGAAATTTTTGGCATCCTCCCAGGAACCGAGTGACTTGCCGTCAAAAAGACTAATCCAATTTTCCTGAGCGACAAGCGATGGGGCAGTAAGGACAAGTACCATCAGTACAAGACACAATTTGAGTTTCATAACGAAATACCTTTCATGGGATTTACAACAGGATTGAATTTTTGGGGCTGTTATTTGAGCGGTTCAGGCTTGGCATGTCTTACAGGAGTTTGCGAAAGACTCCAACACAGGTCCAAAGCGCCGTTGGTTTGCGATTCCGTCCGGGCCAAAGCGTTAACGTAATTCTGCCACAGCCGTTTTTCTGATTTATCACTGTTGAACCTGGCGATGAGCGCCTTCGTCTTGAACGGCAACAGAATATTGTACACTTGCAGTAATTCCCTCGAACGCCGTTGGGCACTTGCCATTTGCCCCGGGTCGGCAAGACGACGATCGACCACCGGTTTGAACGCGGTCACCATATCGGGTATGCGCAACATTGCGGCAACGGCTGCTTCCCGCGTCGCCTTATCCGCGGGACGTTTCGCAACAAAAGGCGAAACGGCCGAAAGCTGCTGGAAGTGCGCAAGCACTTTTTCCCAATCCTGACCGAAAGAAGCCTGAAAATATTCCCGGGCAATCGCGTCGAAATCGTATTGCGGATTCCAAAGCATTTTCGCGTGAAGGTACATCGGGAACCCGTGCGGAAACGTCGCGTTAACGACCTGGCATGAGACAAAGCCCTGCATGCCCATTTGGGGCAGACGGCGTATATCTTCGGTCATGACCTTGGCGAAATCATAATAACCGAAGTCGTTATAATGATGCCAAATCATGTGATAATCAAAAACGAATGCCGGACCGGAAAAAACCTTTTGCCAACCGGCCAACAGAGCATTGCGAAGCTTCATGTCGCCTGGCATGACGTATTGATTCAAACCGTATTCCGGTATCACAACATCTTTCGTATCACCGATAAAATAAGGCTCGCGATAGTTGCGGGAAATCGGCGCATACATAAACACGAAACGTTCGGGATGGACAAAACGTTCTTTCTTCGGCGGCCAAAACAGATCAATATAAGTCAGAAAAACAATCTTGGTATTGACCTTGCGTTTGGTCAATTCGGCATCGACCGCGTTGAGCAGGCGAACATAAACATCGCTTGGCTTCAGGTCTTTGCACAAGGGACATTCGCAAGAGTTGTTCATGCGATCA
>JAQVID010000563.1 GCA_028695865.1 Thermoguttaceae bacterium
CATGTTGTAGCCTTGGTATCTTTTCGGAATGGAGGCAATTAAAATTCCTTTTTCATCCGAAACATGAAGTTCGTCTACGTCCAGTTCCGCCCGAATTTGCTCCAACTTTTTTTCGTCTTTGAGAATATCCGGTTTTTCGGAGACGATTCTCGCAAACGCTTTCGCTTTCGCAATCGCGGCAGCATCGGACATGGCGATTATCGTTTTCAGGTTCGATTCAGTCGTCATGACCCGGCAGGCAATATCGCCCAAATTCGCCCGCAACAGTTCCAGTGCCGAGTTCTTTGCCAGGAAACTGTGTATCCACCACGAAATGAAAAATGTCGCCAAAAACGCTATGGAAACAAAAAGAAGGAGCCACTTCTGAAATAACTTTTTCATTGAATGTTCCCGCAACTTAGCCGCTTTTTCAGTATTAAATAATTGCGATTATTTTCCCGGCGGTATTCCACCGAGTCCATGAGTTTTTTAACCAGAAAAATCCCAAGCCCCCCCACTGGACGTTCGGCCAGCGGACTGCTTGTATCCGGTTCTTCGGACAGTAACGGATTAAAGGCAATACCTGAATCGGAAAAAACCATGGTCAGAAGCTGTTCGCCCCGATTGAATTCCACAGAAGCCTTAACACAACCATCGCCGTTGGGATATCCATAACCGGCAATATTGGAAAATATTTCGTCGGCCGCGATCAGAAGCTGCTTTTCCGCTTTGGCCGGGATTTTCAGTTCCACGGCTATGTCCGACAGCCATGATTTTAACGTCGCAAACGCGGTCCGTTCCGCCGGCAGCGACAGGAACTCTTTGCCCTGATAGGTGAATTTCCGAATCAACTCCGTCATCAAATTCCTCCTCTACTCGATATTGAGTAATTGGTCGAATCCCGTCATATCGAAAACTTCCTTTACATCATCATTGACATGACGTATCGTCATCTGGCCGTCGACGTCTTCCATGTGCCGGCTGGCGGTAATCATGAAACGGAGTCCGGCACTGGAGATATAATCGACCTTGCTGAAATCCAAAATGAGGTCGGTGATATCGTCCCAGCTTTCCGTAAGCTGCTTTTCCAAATCCGGTGAAGTTACCGTGTCAATACTCCCCTCAATGGATGCCGTAAGTTGCTTGTCTGTTCGATTCATCGTGATTTTCATTTTATTATCTTCCATTATAGTAAGTGTTACGCTCGTTACCGGTTTTACTTGATTCTTCTTTACCTGATTCTTCGGGGTGTTCGGTCTGAATCCCCCGTTTTCTGAAGGTGAACGGGAGTGTGAATTCAGCGATCATTACCAGCGATCATTGCCCGCGATCATTGAAGTATCCGTCGTATATAAAATATCTTTTACGCATTCTTTATTAGTACGGGTCCTTTATTTGTACTGATTCTGCATTTGACGTTCAGGGGCCATTTTGACCTCGCGAAACGGCGCCGGGCAGATTCAGTTTTAATTCCGCTTGAGAAAGTTCATTCACCCCAAAAACGATGGGAGAACAGCGTTTCGCGAGGATCGTTCGCGCCATGTCGCCCTGTTCATCGATGGATTGCAAAGGGTTCGTCATGTCTCCGGACCACTTGGCACAGATTTCCGTCGATTTGGTCTCCTCGGAAATACCGATTTCCAATGTGAAGGTTTCTGTATGGGGAAACAGAATATTCTCAATCAGCTCTTCCAGTACGAGATGAAGCATTTTACGCGGTTTGGCTTCCATTAGCTGCTTTTCCGCGAACGTTTCAACCTGACCACGAAAATGATAAAGATCGAACTCCTCGCGGTTCAATACAAAGTTCAACATATCGATACGACGGAGAAACGCGCGGGTCTTGGGACGGCTCGGATGATCAAACAGTTCCTTCGCGGGACCTTCTTCGTAAACAATGCCTTCGTCCATATAGAAGACCCGGGTAGACAGATCACGCGCAAATCGCATTTCGTGTGTTACAATCAGCATTGTAATTCCCGTCTTTGCGAGATTGCGAATGACCGAGAGTACTTCATTAACCATCGTGGGGTCAAGGGCCGAAGTTGGCTCGTCGAACAGGATAATTTCCGGGTTCATGGCAAGCGTTCGGGCAATGGCGACTCTCTGCTGCTGTCCTCCTGAAAGCTCCTGGGGAAGCGAATTGGCTTTGCCGGAAAGCCCGACCGTCTCCAAAAGGGTCATTGCCTGTTCTTTGGCTTCGGCGGCACTCTTTTTCAGCAGACGGCGAGGCGCCAGCGTTATGTTTTCAACCGTTGTCAGGTGTGGAAATAAATTGAACTGCTGAAAGACCATTCCCATCTTCATACGCAGTTTCGGAATATCGGTATTGGAGGCCAGAACATTCCTGTTCTCCACGATGATTTCACCGGAATCCGGGTATTCCAATAAATTCAGGCAGCGGAGAAAGGTGCTTTTCCCGGTTCCGGACGGGCCAATAATAGAGATGATTTCTCCTTTCTCAATCACGGCACAGACATCCTTCAAAACAGGTATGCCACCGAACGATTTAGCGAGATGCTTAATTTCGATTAGCATTTTTCACCCCCTTTTCGAATTCTTTTTCTACTGTTTGGATCAAGTTTGTATTCCAGAAACGTTAGACCCGACGCAAACAGCCACGCGATGACAAAATAAATGATCGCTGTCGTAATCAGCGGGAAAAATGCTTCATAAGTACGACTTCGGATAATATCGCTCATTTTGGTCAGGTCCTGAATGGCAATATAACCCACCACCGAGGTCGTCTTCAGAACGTTAATGAATTCGCCGCGGTAGACGGGCAGAATACGGCGAATCGCCTGAGGCAAAATAACATGACGGAATACGGCGAACCGCGAAAAACCAAGTGCCAGAGCCGCTTCCGACTGGCCTTTGGGAATTCCTTCTATACCGGTTCGCAGCATTTCACTTACATAGGCGGAAAAATTGAGGCCGAATCCGATGACGGCGACCAATACGGCATTGATATCCGTTTTAGCGAAAACGACATAATATAAAATCATCAGGATTACCAAAATCGGTGTTCCCTGCATGAGCGAAATGTACACGCGACCCAGGCTCCGCCACAAGCGATTTTTCGAGCGACGCAGCGCGCAAACGGGAAAGGCCAGAACGGTACCGAGAATCGCGGACAACACGGAAATGAGCACGGTAACTTTCAGCCCTTGCCAAATAAGCTTCCAGCGACTCTCGCGCAGGAAGGTTCGATCAAAACTGGCCGACAGTTCCTTACAGATATTTTTCAGACGGAGCCCTCTCCTTTCAGGCGTTTTGGCGGCATAAGTTCGTTTTACGACGACGACC
>JAQVID010000564.1 GCA_028695865.1 Thermoguttaceae bacterium
CCCACCGTTTTTTTGTTTATCAACAGACACCGTTACCGCAGCGGGAATCATTGACCGCTGACAGGGCGAACAAAGCTTTTTCAGAATGGACTCGCGAAGCAACGACTACGGAGCAACAGACTCTCCGCCGATGATGGAGCCGAGTGCTCCCCAAACACCATAAGGGCTTTCGCCGATCGGTTCCAGACCGTCAGAGGGATGTGAAGTCGTGCCTGCGGTTACATTGTAACTTTGATCCCCGCAGTTAATGGTATCGGAGACAAATTGAACTGTCCCATCGACTCTCAAAACGTTTACGCCGCCCGAGTGAAAACTTGAAGCCGACAGAAAACCATACGGGTCGGAAGCACGGGCAATGCACGAAGGCGAATTGGGCGGAAGAATCGTATTGAACCCCATTCGAAGACAAATACCGTCGGCATGAGACCAGCCACGGGCAGAAGAAAACGCAGTCGCGTTCATAATGGTTCGATCATTTGTATCGATGAGAGCTGTACACTCATTCGGAAGGAGCAAGTTGTTCACGACCGCAATGCCTCCTTTGACTTTATTGGTTCCCGTTGAGGCACCCATCGCCGTCTCGGAAAAACATATTGTATTGGACGTACCATCAAGAATATTTTGAAAAGAGTTGCATGTGAGCGGATACGTTTTACTTTGATTACACCCTCCAGGGAAAAAGGCCCGTTGACTCAAGGTCGAGTTTTGACACATCGTTGTACGGCCAATATCACCAAACGAACCACTATAGCTTCCCTGCACCTGATCACGCTTTTCACCACAAGACGGGTCAGAAGGACAACATATTTGCTGATAAGAAACTCCGAATTCGCCTTTGGCTTGACGTCCTGATTACGGCCAATATTTCGCGTTTAGTAAATCAAATCGCGCTGCTTGTTCCATGAAAGGATATAAAGCACAATGGTAACTCAAACACCCCCAACCGGTCTCGTAACCTGAAAGCGGATGATAAGATGCTCCTGTGGAGGTCCTGCCAAACCATCCTGTACGCGCAGGCGGGAAAAACTGATGCGCATCATGATAATTGTGCAAAGCAATTCCGATTTGCTTGAGATTATTCGTGCACTGCATGCGTCGTGCCGCTTCCCGGGCCGCTTGCACTGCCGGCAGCAGAAGAGCGATTAAAATACCGATAATCGCGATCACGACCAGAAGTTCTACAAGAGTAAAGGCACGCATTTTGCGAAGAAAGGACCACGCGTGGTCATTGTTTCCTTTTTCCCCGATTTCGACAAACATCTTTTTCATTACAGGATACCTTTCGTATTACATAATTCACTATCTTGTGAAAACAAATAAACAAACATAATCAACTTATCTACAGCCCCGTTTGCAATTTCTGTTCGTAAAAAACAGAGCAAACGGAAAAACATAAAGCTGAATAACAGCCGTAAATCAATTGTGTCTGTCCATAACTTAACATCCGCAATATTACCACAAAAAGACAAAAAAAGCAATGGTTCCAACCTGAAATTTCAATTAGAAAGTTTTTTATTCCTGATATTTCCCTCTTTGATGATTCGCTTTAAGCTTATCTTTGAAAAACGGGACTTTCGGACGGCACGACACAAAAATCAGGTAAAACCGGCTTTTGCTCTTGATGTTTCCCTTTTGGGTGATTCACACTCTCTTTTACTGTGGAAAACGGGTGTGGGGTACCTATAGAAAGAGACCATGGGCACGAAAACAGAATGGGAAACAGCCCATGTTTGGCGTTTTTTTTTAAATCTTGCGAAATTTTGCGTTTTTCTGCCGGGCAAGTGGTCCTCAAGGGCTTATTACCTATAGAAAGAGACCATGGGCGGGAAAACAGAATGGGAAACAGTCCATGTTTGGCGTTTTTTTTAAAAACTTGCCGAATTTTGCGTTTTTCTGCCGGGCAAGTGCAGAAAACACGCTTATAACCTTTAGAAAGTGATGGTCGTGGCCGACGTGGGCCGCGACCTGATGAAATCGAATCAGTCTTAAGAAAGGACAATGAAATGGTAATCGTTCACGGCGATTTTACCCTTTCGCGCGAAAGGCACGTCGTAATTATCCAGTCATAGTTTGGCAGAAACGACCTGTCACTTCAACAATTTTATCCGGAAATTATGGAAATTATCCGGAGAAGGGCAAAATAGTCCCAAAAAGAGTCCACGAGCAGGTCAGATTCGAGCCGATTCGAAGTGCATGGCCCCCCAGAAGAGATAATAATCAAGAAGTTTGAAGCGAAGAGTGCCGAGCTTACTGCAAAGGGTCGATTCTATGTATTACTTCGATTAGCCGTGCAAGCAGGCAAAAAACCGCGCAGCGGTTTCCGCACTGTAGGCAGGGGCTTGCCCGTCAGGCAGAAAATTCCCGCAAGCCCGTATATGGAGCGAGTGATACGAGCGCAATTAGGGCCAGAGCGGTTTGAATTCGTCCCAACACTCCCTGATTCCGGTCGCGCGCGATCCCGGGAAGACCGCGACACCACCGCGAACTCTGCTTTTACATTCCGCGTAATGAGGCGGGGCAACCCCGTAGGGGTTCCCGTATGGTAGGCAGGGGTTCGGCCGTCAGGCCGTACCCCTGTTACGTGATCGCCAAAATCGTATCGTGTTTGCTAATAAAATCCCAACCCCGTAGGGGTTCCCGTATGGTAGGCAGGGGTTCGGCCGTCAGGCCATACCCCTGTTACGTGATCGCCAAAATCGTATTGTGTTTGTTTAAAAAATCCGTATCCGTTCACGGTCAGAATATCAAGATTGGAATAATCAGGAATAAATGAGCGACGGGGCAGCGGTACCACGGAGATAATGGACGAGCGTTTGGGTCATGTAATCACGCAGATTCCGGCCCTGCTGTTCGCAGGTCGTTTGAATACTCCAGAATCGTTCCAGCCAACGATTGCCCCTGTCGCTCCGCGTTCCCTGACTCACTTTGCGATCAAGTACGACCTTGCGAATCGTCTGTTCCGCCGAATTGTTCATCGGTGGAATGCAGTGGCGGATAAATCGAAAATATTCCGCTTCGTATTTTTGTAAACGCTTTACAAGATTACTCGCGTCTTTGTCGTCAGGTACTCCCCATTGGAGCGATTTCAGCAATTTCTTTTTTGGATATTCATGCGACGTTTCCATTTCATCTCCGTCATGGAATCGCGTAAATGAATCGTCGAAAACATTTCCTGAATTTTTCGGACGATTCGTTTGCCGTCATTGATAACCTTGCGATTTTCGTTTTCCGCAATAAATCGAAAAAACGCGAATGAAATGAGCCCGGCAAAACTGAA
>JAQVID010000565.1 GCA_028695865.1 Thermoguttaceae bacterium
CTCTGCCCTTCAAACAAGAGGTGGTTCCAACATCAGCCGTTTCTTCCTGAATCGGGAAGAATGAAATATTACAAACAAGAGGAAATACAAATGTCCGTGGTAAAATTCAACTTTTATTATTGCTTTTTTACAGAAAGGGTTGTCTGAATTTTACCGTATGACAAGATCCGAAGGGAGTTGATCACTCCTGAAAGAAAAAAATAACAAAAGCTCCGCGGTGAAATTCACCACGGAGTTTTTTTTTTGCACTGAACAGTAACACACAGAAATCCCAGGAAGGACAATCATGATTATTATATTAAAAGACAAGCACGATCCGAAGCAGTTGGATCGGCTTACCGAATGGCTGAAATCGCGAAATATCGACGCACACATCAGTCAGGGAAAACATCAGACGATCGTAGGACTGATCGGCGACACGTCGGCCCTCGATATCGATCTGATTGGTGGTCTTGACATTGTGGAGCAGGTCAAACGAATTCAGGAGCCGTACAAAAACGCGAATCGGAAATTTCATCCGGAAGATACTGTAATCAACCTGTCGAATGGCGCGAAGTTGGGCGGCGGATGTTTTCAGATGATTGCCGGTCCCTGTTCTGTGGAGTCGTATGAACAGATTGAATTGATCGCGAAACGGGTTAAGGCGTCCGGGGCGAGTATTCTTCGGGGCGGAGCGTTCAAGCCGCGAACTTCTCCCTATTCTTTTCAGGGATTGCGCGACGAAGGAATTGCCATGCTGCTGTCCGCGAAAAAGGAAACGGGTCTGGCTCTGGTTACAGAGATTATGGACCTTAGCCAGCTTCCGCTGTTTGAACAGGTTGACATTATTCAGGTGGGAGCGAGGAACATGCAGAACTTTGAATTACTCAAGGAACTGGGGTATCTTCGCAAGCCTGTTTTACTGAAACGCGGTTTGGCCAATACGCTGGAAGAGTTGCTTATGAGTGCCGAATATATTATGGCGGGAGGAAATGAACAGGTCATATTATGCGAACGGGGTATTCGAACGTTTGAACGAGCCACACGCAATACGCTGGACATATCGGCGGTTCCCATGTTGAAGAAGCTGTCGCACCTTCCGATCGTGGTGGACCCGAGTCACGCGACCGGCATAGCCGACCTTGTTCTACCGCTTTCGTTGGCCGCGACGGCAGTCGGAGCCGATGGCCTCATGATTGAAGTGCATAACAATCCGGCACGGGCATTATGTGACGGCAAACAGTCATTGACCTGTGATCTGTTCGATGAAGTGGCATCCGCGGTCAAGGCGATTCGGCCCTATGCCTGGCATCGTGACGGGTCCGGTAATTCATGACAGAAAAGATAAAATGTTTTTGGAATAGCAGAATTTACTGACTATTATTAAGGAAATCAACCGATGGGAATAGACGAGATACGAACGAAAATAAGCGATCTGGACGAGCAAATTGTCAATTTGGTTGTGGATCGAATGAAAATGGCCTCTGAAGTGGCTCAATACAAGAAGGAAAATGGCGTTCCTGTTTTGAATCGAACACGGGAACGCGAAATCCTGACCCGGGTAACGAATCAGGCAGGACCCGATTTTGAAGAATACGCGAAAATTCTTTTTTCCATTTTATTCGACTTGAGCAAGAGTTATCAGATTCGCGTTCTTACGGAAGAAGGACCGCTTTCCGGTCAGATTGCCCTGGCCATTGAATCGACCCCAAAAACTTTTCCGACCAAGGCGACCGTCGCGTGTCAGGGAACAGATGGCGCCTATTCGCAACTTGCTTGTGATAAACTCTTTTCGTTACCTGAAATTATGTATTGCCGGCATTTCGAAGGCGTGTTTCAGGCGGTGGAAAGTGGTTTGTGCCGTTATGGTATTTTACCCATTGAAAACAGTATGTACGGCTCTGTCCGCGCGGTTTACGATCTCATGAAGGACTATCGTTTTCATATTGCCCGAAGTGTTCGCATGTGTGTATCGCATACACTTTTGGCCAAGCCGGGAGTTGATTTTTCACAAATACGGGAAATCTATTCGCATGAACAGGCATTGGGACAATGCAGCGAGTTCTTTCGAACGCATAAAGAAATTAAGGCATCGGTTTGCGAGAATACGGCGATTGCGGCACAACTGGTCTCGCAATCCGACCGCAACGATGTCGCGGCCCTTTCCTCAAAACATTGTGCCGAACTTTATGGTTTGAACATTCTTTCGGATACGGTTCAGAACAGCGATAATAATTATACCCGATTCATTTGCATTGCGAAGGAATTGGAAATATATCCGGGAGCCAATCGGATCAGTATTATGATGTCGTTGCCGCACCGTCCCGGTTCACTTTATTCGATGATAGCCCGATTCGCCGCGTTGGGCCTCAACCTCACCAAGTTGGAAAGTCGACCTATTCCCGGCAAAGATTTCGAATTCATGTTCTATTTCGATATGGATGCTTCCGTCTGTTCCACCGACGTCCTTCGGCTCTTGAGTCATTTCGAAAACGGAACGGATCAGTTCGTTTTTCTCGGCTGTTATTCCGAATTGCCCTGAGTGCGATGGACGCGGAATTTATTCCCGGTTTGCTTTTGCAATGGCCTGATGAAGTTCGTGGGCATCGTAGATGAAAATTAAAGGGGTATTGCCCGGCCACCATGGACCGATTCCGCCTGATCGTATCGTTTTTTGATAACTCGGTTGTATCAGATTCAAAGGGAGCATCTCCGGAGAAAAGCCGGTCCCTTCCCGATGTTGAAATATATACCAGCGAAATTCCCGACCGTATAAAGACAAATCGGTCGCCTGTTTCGCGTTATATAACTTTCCCCATCGGTGAATGTGTCCAATGGCTTTTCATCCGTTGATCAAAGGCCTGAAAATAAAGAGTCGGAGAGTAAAATAGAGCAAAACACGGACGTCAGGTCACGTTTATGAAAATGAAAACGAGAAATAATTGGTCGCAAGACGGCAACTTGCGAGAAATACTGACGTAAATGCGTACCCAGAGCGTCACATGATTGACTCCTTAAGACTTGTTAAAAATACTACGAAAATGACAGGATATAATTGATCTTATCAAAATGATGTCTTTTTGGCAATATCTGCGAATCAAATATTTTTTCCGCTTTTATGCCAGATAAAATCATTTCGACTTGAATACATATTTTTCGTAACCGTTCACGGCGATTTTTCCTTTCCCACGAAAGGTTGGCCGTGTTCTTCTTACAGAGAGTATAGCAGAACCAACCAGCCACGTCAACGATATGTCAGAAAAATTCCGAAAAACAGTCAA
>JAQVID010000022.1 GCA_028695865.1 Thermoguttaceae bacterium
AACCCGGAAGGGATTTTAACAAAACGATTACATTGCTGTCTTTCCTAAAAAAATCCCAAAAATGGTCGTACTCGACCGTTTTTGCCCAATTTGTGTCAATTTTACCCATAGTTCGCGCCAGAGACCCTTTTTAAGGAGTGTTCTCATGCAACGTCTGTTTATCTTTGTGTTATTGGTTTTATCCTTTCTTTCGCCAGACCTCATAGCCGGGGAGTCTCGAACATGGACAAGTGCTTCAGGAGAATACACGACGATCGCCACACTGGAAGAAGTCGTTGACGATGGGGCGTCTGTCATACTGAAAAAAGAGAATGGAAAAAGGATCAAAGTCGTCGTCGCTCAACTTTCCGAATCAGACCAAACGTATATTGCCCAAAGTCGAAACGCTTCCCCCCAATCGGACGGGCAAAACTCCGGCGGCAGTACGAACGAGACAGACGACCTGCCAACCTATCCTTATGAAGTCTCATTGGGAATGACGCTGAAGGAGATACATTCGCGCTGCGAAATCAGCGAGGAAAAATACGACAAGTTGTCCAACTGGCGCATCTTAACGATCAAGCCCAAAAACAGCAGTTTTGCCTCCATCACCGCAATTTTTCGAAACGAAAACACGTTGGGATATTACGAAATTTCTTTTGCCAAGCCTTCCAAGGCTCTCACAATAAAAATTTACAAAATGTTAAGAAAATCGTTTGACAACGCGGAGGAATTGAAGTTCAATTCGTCTCAAAAGGGAAAAGAAAGTTCGTTGACAAGAATGTATAAGCGTCCGGAAGGAGGCAATGGATATTTGTCGTATAGCCGAGACAATGGCGAAAGCTCCGTATCCTTGACATTTGCAGAAACGGCGGCAGATGCCGATATTCCTGAAGCACTTAAGACCATCCTGTATTCGGTTGCCAAGGATGGTGTTCTGGAAATATTAAAGGCTCCGTCCACGGCCGTTTTTATGCCAATAGAAAAGACAACTTTTGAATGCACTGAGTATGGAAAATGTTTTTGCGTTTACATCTTTGTTGACGCCCAAAACAGTTATGGAGCCATGCTTCGAGCTCGTTACGCCGTGCCGGTAATATATGAAAATGGAACCGCCAATCTCGATCCAACCTTACATGTAGTGGAAGTAAAACGAGGTGAAAAATATTTTGACGCGCGCATTAGAGAGATTCAGGAAAGGTAAGTAATATCAAGAGAAACGGCGAATCGACTGCTTGCCGGGCACATACGCAAAAAAATCAGCAAGTGTTCAAGTCAGCAAGTGTTCAAGTCAGCAAGTGTTCAAGTCAGCAAGTGTTCAAGTCAGCAAGTGTTCAAGTCAGCAAGTGTTCAAATCAGCAAGTGTTCAAATCAGCAAGTGTTCAAATCAGCAAGTGTTCAAATCAGCAAGTGTTCAAGTCAGCAAGTGTTCAAATCGCGACGCGCACAAAAAAACCGGTCGCAGGAAAACAACCGGTCCAATACAACAGAAAAATGATATTCTTCGCGAACTCCCGGTTTCAAGAGCTTGGTATAATACACTACTCCAACAACACCGGTCACAATGAGCGTCATACGAAACAATGTTCGTACAAGACACCCACGCTCGCGAAGTAAATCGTCTTCGAATTAACGTTTCGAGAACTGGGTTCCACGACGAGCTTTGCGAAGGCCGTACTTTTTGCGTTCGACTTCACGGGCATCACGGGTCAAAAGACTCTTTTCACGCAAAATCGGCTCCACTTCAGGATCAAAATCTTTCAAAGCACGGGCAATACCAAGCTTACAGGCGTCCGCTTGACCGGTTGTTCCACCACCGCAAACCGTAATCACAACGTCAACAACGTCTTTCTTTTCCGTGGCGACAAGGGGAGCCAAAACGGCGGCGCGAAGCTGATCCGTTCGGAAGAACTCTTCAAATTCACGCTCGTTGACACTGATCCGGCCTTGACCCGGACGAATACGAACACGAGCCACAGCAGTCTTGCGGCGACCGGTTCCCAGTTTGTCATTCTTGCCATTCCCCTCGATCACGAAATTACCACGCTTAATCATCGAACCTGTTTTCCTTTTACTTTTCTGTTTTTGTATTGTAAATATCATCCAAGCGTTATGGGCGAAAACGTTGCGTTATATTGTCCACATCCGCTGTTTGAGTCCAACGTACCCATCCTGATTAACAGTATCTTCACGAATACTACACCACAGGATTGTTACACAAACAAATTCGCCGAAACGAACGTTTGATTTTCACGCCCGGCTCACCGTGCTCACAACACTTCCGAAATCACTTCGAGCCAAGATCAACCCGTTGGGGATTCTGAGCTTGATGCGGATGCTGATCGCCAACGTAAAGTTTAAGCTTATCGAGCATTTTGCGCGCAAGCTTGTTTTTGGGGAGCATACGGCGAACAGCTTCACGCAGAATGAGTTCCGGCTTCTTTTCCATGCGCTCGGCTGCGGATTGGCTGCGAAGTCCCGGATAACCGGTATACTTCGTGTACATCTTCTGCTGCCATTTTTTGCCTGTGAAAACGACTTTTTCCACATTCGTCACGACGACAAAATCCCCGGTATCTGTGTGGGGCGTATACGTCGGGCGATGCTTGCCCATCAAATACATTGCGATATCACTTGCGAGACGTCCAACAATTTTGTCACTCGCGTCAACGAGCCACCACTTTTGTTCAACATCTCCCGGTTTTGCCATAAATGTCTTGTCCATCGAACCTGTTACTCTCCTGATGTATATTCCATAGGGATACGTATCGTCATATATAATAGACTTTCAAAGAACTTAATTTACGCTAATTTGTGTTTTCTTCAAGGGGGGTAGGCTCTTACCGGCAAGAAATCCCCCAATTTTCCACAAATTCACTCCAATTCCTGACTTTTTCATTTATGTACACGACGCAATGAAGTGTACGTATAACATAATCAGAACGGTTGGATACTTGGAATGCGCGGCAGTCTCGGGATGGGTGGTACCGTTGGCGGTGTGACAATCGGACGCGAAGGAATCACCGGCAAGCCCGGACCATAGCGGTGTGAAGTCCGAACATCAACGCCACGCCCCAGATTTTCCTGTTTCCACGATATAATCTGTCCCGAAAAGGCGTCCAGCGTGAAAGTATAGCCAAAATGCCCTTTGGCAAGCTTGCCCGAATAGAACGGACGCTCTTCCAACCATTGCAAATTCAAATTTAAAACAGCCGCTCCCGGCACTTTCGACAACACAATTCGCTCAGCCTGTGTTTGCGACATGATCGCTTGGCGAATCTTGTCCTGAATCTCCGCCTTGGACGCTCGTTCCTTGAAATACAGAAAATCCCCTGTATAAGCGTCGATCACAAAAGAATAAAAAACATCGTCCTTATACATGAAGCCGGCGTAGAATACATAATCTTTATTCATATCCCACTGGAGGGCCGTAACCGACGCTCCGGGAACCTTCGCTTCGGCAAGTTCACGTGCCTTTTCCCGGGTTAAAATTTCATCCGGCAACGATTCAGTTCGTGATTTTGGAAATTGATAGTTTTGCTGATTCCAGGTAATAAAACGACCGTTTTCCGCGTTTATTTCAAACTCGTATTTAGTTTTCGTGACATACTGTGAATTCTGCGGCTTGTTTGTTTCGCTTTCCTCAAATAAACGTCCTTCATAGTGCAAACCTTTACCGACGAAGTCGGCGCGAAGCATCATAACCTTGGCATTAGGCTTTTTTTCTTTAAGAATTTCAATAATTTCGTCTTCAGTGAGACATTTATCAGCCTTTTTCCCGGATTGGTCCTTTGAGAAACAGACCTCAAGTACGGAAAACGACGCCGCCCAAAGACAAGATAATAAAACGACAAGGGCCGTTTGCGTAAAACAATTTTTTTTGAATTTCATGGTGTGAGTCCTCTCAACGCGATCAGTTCAGTGTGGAAAGTATAGTTGTTTTTCTTGATTGTACGCAGCCACCAGGGGATTTGTCAAGCCTTTTTCCGATTTTCTGTTTTCTTTTCGCGAAATGAGGTGATTATTCGTGTTTACTGCCTCAAGCGAAAATGGTACAATGCGGTATGATATTGGTGGTCTTTTTACGTATTTCCTTGCCAGCCTGGAGCAAAAATTTTTATGAGTTCTGCAAAAACGAATTATGTTACCCTGATTTACATTGTCGTGGTCTCGGCATTGGGCGGTTTTTTGTTCGGCTTTGATTCAGGGGTTATTTCCGGTTGCGAAAAGGCAATTCAGAGCGAATATACCCTGAGTGACTGGAATCTTGGTTTTACGGTATCTATTGCGCTGATCGGAACGGTTATTGGAGCGTTCGGAATCGGGCGTCCTTGCGATCTCATCGGTCGAAAATTGACGCTTGTCGTCATGGCGGTGCTGTACCTTGTATCGGCTGTTGGATGTGCCTTTGCCCCAAATTGGACCACACTGGTTATTATGCGATTTATCGGCGGACTTGCGGTTGGCGGTTCGTCTGTGGTTGTTCCTTTATACATTGTTGAGATTGCGCCTGGCCCTGTCCGCGGACGTCTGGTCGCCATGAATCAATTGAATATCGTTTTCGGTATCGTCATTTCGTATGTCTCCAATTATTATATTGCTCAAGGAATTGACGCAGGGAACGCTCTTTGGGCCTCTTGTGAGTGGTTTGCCCATCTGTTCGTTTCGACTCCAATGGCTGCCGAGTCAATCAAATGGCGACTCATGCTTGGTGTGGAAGCCTTTCCTGCTCTGGGATTTTTCTTTCTTTTGTTTACGATACCGGAAAGTCCGCGTTGGCTCGTTCGATACAAGCAAAGTCAAAAAGCTTTGGCCATTCTTGAGCGAATCGGCGACCCATGCCCGGCCGGGACCATTCGTAATATTGCAAGTTCGCTGGTAAACGCTTCCGGAAACGAAAACGTTCCACTGTTCCAGAAAAAATATTTGTATGCGATCTTTCTGGCATGGTCTGTCGCCATGTTTAACCAACTTTCCGGTATTAACGCGATCAACTATTACGCCCCGCGCATTTTCGGAAATTTCATGGGCTCCAGTTCTGCACTGGCCGCAACCATCGGACTGGGCTGTGTCAATTTGACGTTTACGCTTGCCGCCTTCTTTTTCATCGACTGGTTTGGCCGACGCGCTTTGCTCATGGTTGGCGCGCTGGGTACAACGCTTATGCACTTCCTGACCGCATGGCAGATTTCGCTTGGTCAGGACGCCAATCCCTACATCGTCATTGGCGCCATGCTTGGCTTTATTGCGTTCTTTGCAATTTCGCAAGGGGCCGTGATATGGGTTTTCATTTCCGAGATATTCCCCAATGCCGTTCGAGCAAAAGGGCAGGCGTTGGGAAGCTTTACACACTGGTTCATGTGCACAATCGTTTCGTGGGTATTTCCCGTTGTCGTCGGATTGTCATCGTCATCCGGTTCGTATGTATTTACCTTTTTCGGTTGCATGACCTTGCTGCAATTCTTCTTTGCGTGGCGACTCATGCCGGAAACCAAAGGGGGAACAATCGAAACGCTGCAAGATCGACTCAATATGAGCGCATGATGTGTCCATGACGATAACAGACGATATTAGTATATTCGCACAGTCAAAAATTTTTCGCAGGGAGAATGGATCATGAATCCGTTAATCGAATCGATCAGAGATTATATTCGCGGAGGTCAGCATAAAGCATCGCGGGCAACCAAAGATTGGTCGACTCTTGTCTCCGCTCAAGACGCAACACGAACAGCCCGGGCGGCACGGCTGTTTGCCGCTGTGCTTCAAGAGGAAGCGGCACACCCGACCTTTTTGCCCGGCGAACGAATTGTATTGACGCGGCACTGTATCAATCTGCCTGATCGTTATTCGGAAGAAGAAATGTCACGGCTTCGCAAGAACGCTTATTTTCACGAGAAAGGTTTCGTCTTCAATATCAGTCCCGATTACGCTTCGACAGTGCAAGTTGGTTTGGACACGCGAAAAGAAGAAATTCAGGCCCGACGAAAAAAGGCCGTGGAAGAAAACGACACCGAAGGAATCGAATTCCTCGACGCTGCACGTTCGGGAATTGACGCCGTGTGCCTGCTTGCCGACGCTTATCGTGAAGAGGCGATTCGTCTGCATCTGGATGATATTGCCGAAACGCTCACTCGTGTTCCTCATCAGGGAGCGACAACGTTTCGTCAGGCTCTTCAGTTCATTCGCATATTGCATTTCGCGCTCTGGTGCGAAGGACCATATCACAACGGACTGGGCCGATTCGATCAATATGCCTGGCCGTGGCTCAAAGCCGATCTGGAAGCCGGACGCGAAACGGAAGAATCGGCCCTTGCGCTGCTTGAAGAATTCTTCCTGACTTTTAATCGCGACAGTGATCTGTATGTCGGCGTGCAACAGGGCGATAACGGCCAGAGTCTCATGCTCGGCGGCGTGGATCGCAGTGGTAATGAATCGGTGAATCTGTTGACTCATTTGTGCTTGAAGGCCTCCCGGGAATTGAGATTGATCGACCCGAAAATTAATCTTCGGGTCTCCAGACAAACGCCGATGGAATTGTTTGCTGAAGCGACTGAACTGACCAAAATCGGACTGGGTTTTCCGCAATACGCCAATGACGACGTTGTGATTCCCGGCCTGATCGATTGGGGGTATTCGCCGGAAGATGCACGCGATTATGCCGTCGCCGCGTGTTGGGAATTCATTGTGCCCGGCAAAGGAATGGATATTCCCAATATCGCCGCCGTATCATTTCCCGCCGTCGTCGATTCCGTGCTCCGTAGTACGGAATCGAATTCGGTGCAGTCGTTCGACGCGTTTTTGCAACTCGTTCGCAAGGAACTCTTTGCCCGGGCTGACCAAATCGAAAGCGACTTGGCCTGTGTCGATATGCTTGAGTGCCCGTTTATTTCCACGCTGTGCGATGGTCGTATCGAAGCGGCTCGCGATGTCTCCCATGGTAATGTCTATAATAATTTCGGCGTCCATGGAACCGGTCTTGCTCCCGCCGTCGATTCGCTCGAGACCATCAAGCGACTTGTTTTCGATGAACGAATCGAGGCGCTTGGCAATCTCCGCAAGTATACCGACCAGAATTTTCGAAACGAAGAGGACCTGCTCATAGCGATTCGGGCACTGCCCAAATTGGGAAACGATGAGGACGAGCCTGACGCCATTGCCGTGCGGCTTCTCAACGATTTTGCCGATTCCTTTGCCGGACGCGTGAACTGTCGCGGTGGAATATTTCGGCCCGGTACCGGTTCGGCCATGTACTATATTACGCACGCGAAAGAAATACCCGCCACGCTTGATGGTCGGCTTCGGGACGAACCGTTTCCCGCAAATTATTCGCCCGGACTGCATACGCGCATCAAGGGTCCGCTTTCGGTAGTGAAATCGTTTACGAAACCAAATTTGAAACGGGTCGTCAACGGTGGTCCGCTTACCATAGAGCTTCATGACAGCGTTTTTCGCAACGATGAAGGCGTGGAGAAGGTTGCCCAACTTGTTCGTTTTTTTGTTATGCGTCGCGGGCATCAGTTGCAGGTCAATACGATCAATCGTGATCAGCTTTTGGCCGCGAAACAGGACCCGGAACACTGGCGACATCTTATCGTTCGCGTTTGGGGCTGGAGTGGTTATTTTGTCGAACTCGACAGACCGTATCAGGATCAGATTATTCAGCGGGTTGAAATGACCTTTTAGGAAATATCATGCCAAATAATCCTCCGACAGGACTTGTTTTTGAAATTCGCGAATTTTCGCTCTACGACGGACCAGGCATTCGGACGACCGTTTTTTTTAAAGGGTGTCCGCTGCGGTGTCGCTGGTGTCACAATCCGGAAGGACTACTGGCCCAGCGTGAACTTCTGATCAATACGCAAACGTGTACTCATTGCGGCAAGTGTTTACGAACGTGTCATTTCAAATCGTGTATTGTCTGTGGTCTGTGTGTGGAACATTGCGTGAATCAGTGTCGGCGAGTATGCGGCGTTAAATATCGCGTCGAAACGCTTTGTACCGAACTGCTCAAACATCAGGATGTTTTTCAGATGTCGGGAGGCGGTATTACGTTTTCCGGCGGTGAGCCGCTCATGCAAACAGATTTCGTCGTCGCGTTGGCCAACCGGCTTCACGAGCAAAACATTCATTTGGCCCTTGAGACGAGCGGCTATGCGTCTTTGGAAGACTACATGCGAGCCGTCGAGTCGGTCGATCTTGTTTTTCAGGATTTAAAGCACACCAATCCGAAGGAACATCTTCGCTGTACAGGACGGGACAACGCCCCGATTCTTGAAAATCTCGCGTGGCTCAAGACAAGCAAAAAACCGTTCGTTGCGCGTATTCCGCTTATTCCTTATACGAACATGGACCGCGTTACGCTTGATGATTTCGCTTCCCTGCTGAAAGACGCTCCCAATCTTTTGCGGGTTGAACTCATGCCGTACCACGCGACCGCCGGAGCCAAATATCATCTTACGGGTCGAACATTCCGTCCCGGCTTCGACGATTCCAACCTGAACCGACAGCAGCTCTTTTCGGACGCGTGTCTGGCTCCGTTTATCGCGCAGGGACTGACCTGTCGATTCGTGTAAAGACACTTGCAAAAATACCCGGGTACGTCGAAGCCCGGGCAGCCATTCTCATTCCTTGGCCGTGGTACACTGATCGACCAAATAGACGATCGACAGATACGGAATACCGCCGTTGGTCGTCAGTCCGATTTCACAGGTTCGACTGTTGGAATAGCCTGTTTTAACGTGCGCGGCCTGTAGCTGCGGCGCAAGTTTGCGAAGCGCGTACTTGTTGACTTCAGGATACGTAAAGCCTTTATCGCCGGCAAATCCGCAACATCCGACTTCTGCAGGAACAAGCACTTGATTACTGCAGCGTCGCGCAAGCTGAATCAGACACGGCTGCAATTTCATTTTCGTCATGGAGCAAGTTGTGTGAATCGCAATCGGTTCGTCTATCGGATGAAAATCAAGACGATCAACCAAAAACGTTTCAATGAACTCGACCGGCTCGTAAAGCTTCATCGTCTTGATCTGATTTCGCATTCGGTACAGGCAAGGACTTTGGTCGCAAAGCACAGGATACTTTCCTTCGCCGGAAGCTTTCCACAGAGCGTCTTCAAGCTCTTTCGTTTTCCTGTCGGCAATATCGGGCATTCCCTTGCTTTCCCAAATCGTTCCGCAACAAAGGTTGTCCATATTCCCGGGGAAGATCACCTCATACTTCGCCTTTTGAAGAAGAGCGATCATTTTATCGGTGAGCGGCGTGTTATCCGGACTTCCTTTCGCCACTCCGAAGGCCTGATTGATACAGCTTGGGAAATAAACAACCTTGTCAGGGAACGATGTTTGTTGTAATCGTTTGGGCCGAACGCTGTGCGATTTCGGCATGGCCGGGACCCAAAGCGGTACTCCTGCCGAATGAAGCATTTGCGTAATACCGGTCATTAAACCGGTTCCGAGCATCGTGTGCGCTGTGTCCGCAATCGTGAGTACCGGACGCAAACCGACTTTGATTCCATGCAAATGATTGGCCGCAAGATTACCAAGCGTCCAGACGAGTCCGCCGTGGGGAGCGTCTTTTTCGCGAACCAGATGCGTCAAGTGCCCGGTATTGATTCCCATAGGGCACGAGGTCGAGCAGAGTCCGTCGCCGACACAGGTCATGTTCCCCAAATAATAATAACCGCGTTTCAGTTCGCGAAGGAGTTTCGGGTCCGAACCATCAGCTTCAAGTCGCGCAATTTCTCTGCGGATCACAATGCGCTGTCGAGACGAAAGCGTCAGTCCACACGTGAGGCAGTTGACCTCGCAAAAACCGCATTCAATACACTTGTCAACACTTTCTTCGCAAAGCGGAAGCGGCTTGAAGTTTTTAATAAAACATTTCGGATCGTCGTTGAAAATCACTCCTGGATTGAGAATGCCAAGCGGATCGAAAATCTCCTTGATTTCCTTCATGACTTCAAAGGCCGCGGTTCCCCATTCGTGTTCTACGAACGGAGCCATGTTCCGCCCTGTTCCATGTTCGGCCTTGAGCGAACCATCGTACTCGTCGACGACAAGTTTTACCACGTCGCGCATGAGCCCTTCGTAACGATCGACTTCCGATTGCACATCGAATCGCTGATTCAAAATGAAATGAAAATTCCCTTCGAGCGCATGGCCGTAAATTACGCCGTCGGTATATTTATATTGAGCAATGAGCTTTTGAAGCTTGCTGGTCGCTTCGGGCAAGACCGCAATCGGAAAAGCGACATCCTCGATGAGCGTCGATGTGCCCGGCTTGCGCATACCGCCGACCGACGGGAAAATACCAGAACGAATCGACCACCAGACACTGTATATTTCTTCCTTGTCCGTAAACTCTACAGGCATGAGCGTTTTGAAATCGCCAATCGCGTTCGTAATGGTCGCGATCTTGTCCCGGAGCTCTTCTCCGGTCGCCGCTTTCGTCTCCACAAGGACTGCCGTTGCCCCTTCGGAAAACGACGCAATATAATCGGGTATACCCGGCTGCCCCTCTACACTGCGGAGTGCAAGACGGTCAAGGAGCTCCGCGCCGACAACCGGCGTTTGCTTCAAGACCTGAACGGCGCGACATGCCGTAACCAAATCTTCGAAATAGATCATGGCACTTGCCTTGCATGGCAAGTCGATTTCCGTTTTCATCGTAACTTCAGCCAGGAAGGCAAGTATTCCTTCGGAGCCAACGAGCAAGTGCGCAATGATCTCATAAGGATCGTCATAAGCGATAAGAGGACGCAAGTTTAACCCGGTGACGTTCTTGATTTTGTATTTCTTCTCAATTCGCGCAACGAGTTTTTTATCAGCTCGAACACGGTCACGAAGCCCGACGATTCGCTCGATAAAATCGGCGTGGGTCCGTTCAAAGACGCGACGGCTTTGCGGGCTGCCTGTATCAAGAAAAGTCCCATCGGCCAGAAGCAGTTTGGCGCTTAAGAGCATCTTGTCGCTATTGGCGTGGGTTCCGCAGTTCATGCCGGAAGCGTTGTTAAGAACAATACCGCCCACCATGGCCGCGCCAAGCGATGCCGGGTCCGGAGGAAATTTGCGTCCCCACGGCTTGAGAATCTCGTTGACCCGCGAACCAACAATGCCCGGCTCAAGCGTGATTGTTTCACCGTTTGTTCCCACCGCGTATTTTTCCCAATTCTTTCCTACGACGATCAAAACAGAATCGCTCACGCCTTGTCCGGAAAGACTTGTTCCGGCGGCGCGAAACGTAACCGGCACACGAAGCTCGGTCGCGTCAGCCAAAAGACGAGATACTTCATCGACCGACTTCGGAAAAACGATCATTTGCGGAATCATGCGATAGAAACCGGCGTCTGTACCCCAGGCGAGCCGTCGCAAATTGTCTGTATAAAGGCGCTCTTTCGGAATGTATGATGAAATCCGCTGATAATACTGTTTCGTGTCGATCATGTCTTGTCCTTTTTTCATTTGGTCCTGTCCAAAAAAAACTTCCAGGCGTTGGTTATCCCAACAATAATATTTTCACTACCGATTCTTCAATTCTCGGTGATTCACTCCCCGTTTACCTTCGGAAAACGGGGGGCATTGAGGTCGCACAACCCGAAAAATCCGGCAGCGCTGTTTTCGCTACCGATTCTTCAGTTTTCGGTAATTCACTCCCCGTTTACCTTCGGAAAACGGGGGGCATTGAGGTCGCACAACCCGAAAAATCCGGCAACCTTTTTTAATTGTATCACAAATGTTTGGCTTACTTATGAGCCGGGCGTTCACCATAAAATCGATTGGAATAGGCGCATTCAACCAAAAGGAGAACACCAAACAAAACGACCAAAATACCAAACAATTCGTTTCCTACCCGCTTTTGACTGCGTGTCCGCTCGATTTGTTGAACGTTGTCAATCCAGTTCAACCTGGTCCCGTCGAACATCTTTATTATCTCTTCTTTGCCCCGTTTCGTCAAGTCGAAGGAACCACTTGAATAATTTACGGAAAAGCCCGTGTTCACCGATTCGCCCTGGGCGTTGGGTGAGGCAAGTATGCGATATAAACCAGTACGATTCGTACCGGAAAAGCGAATCTGACGACCCACCGTATCGACTGGTATGGCAAAACGTTGCCGATTTGGAAAAACCAGAACCGCGGAATCAGGATAATTCTTGATTTCCGGCCGACACAAGACCATTTCATTCGGCACATAATTAAAAACAGGACTGCCGCCGGAAACAAGCGTTCGGGCAATACCGTCGAGCAAAACGACAAAAATCCACGACGCCTCTCCGGAAGCGAAATGATTCCATGGGGCCTGATTGGGGAGTTCTGAAAAAGGACTGCCACTCACGACGACCGTGCCTTGTCCGAACGAATGCGAATAGAGCGCCGGACGCCCGTCCGAATAGTACGCGCAAATCGCCGCCGTCTTCGATAATTCGGTATACTGCCAATATCGACCGACCGTAAAATTCGACCAGGGAACCGCGTATCCTTCGCCAAGCGAACGGAATCCGGACAGCGCCGGATGAGACGCGTCCGACGGATTGAGCCAAACATCCCAGTCGGGCACACGTACCTGACTGGTGAGCTTTCCCCCGAGCAGTTGTATCCATTCAGCCGTCTGAAACGCGGAAGCGGGGTAAGCGTGACGTCCCGGGAAAAAGCCAAGGCCCCCGCCCGTCTGAACATAGTCGGAAAGCAATTTGAGCGATTGCGGCGAAAGCGGGTCAGGGTCGAGCAAAAACACGGCCTTGTATCGTCGCAGTTCGTCAAGCGACATGGCGGCCAATTTCGATGTGGAAACCGCTTCCGTTTCAAACGGAGCCATACCACTCTTGCGATATTCTTCCGGGCAAAGAGCTTCACGAACAAACAGTGTCTGCTTTTCGACAGGATCGGTGCTCACAAGCAAAATCGTTGCCAGCGGGCGCGATTCCACGGTGAACCAGCGAACATTGTCCGCCTGAAGCGCATCGTCCGCGGCCAAACGAACATAACCTTGATGAATACCCGGTGACAGATGCTCCAGTCGAAAAGTCGTAACGCGAACACTGTCGCCTTTGGGAAAATCGATCGGATTCGAAAAGAGTTTTTTGCCCGGGGGAAAATCCGGCGACTTGTCCGCTTGACTCTGGTGGGTATCGGCCTGGGTTGGTATGGAACTTGCGTCCGTCGCGTCTGCCGTTTTCGCTTGCGGCTGCGTCCCGGACACATTGGTATCGTCAACCAGATAAAGGTCAATCGTCGTCTGTCGCGGTTGGCCGCTGTGAAATGCGGAAACATCAAGCCGAAGGGGTGTCCGGGCCGAAACCGTCTGAGCCGAAAGTCCCAGGTGCGATATGCCTGTATTCTGCCGCGAAACACTGCCGGTATCGACGAAATAAAACTGCGTCTCTTCCTGTTGGGGCGATCGGGACCGTTTGCTTCTTGCGAGAGCCTGTTTCAGCAGGGGAGCAAACGACGCGGGCCACCCGGGCAGGGTACAATCGGTTAAAACGAAAAGTTCGCGGTGCGAACAGGTTGAGGTTGCCAGGAGATCAATTGCTTTGAGAACAGACTCGCTAACCGTTCTTCCGCCCGCGTGGGTTTCCAAACGTTCTATTCTTTCCTGCGCGGCCAGAAGATCGACCTGAAACGAATCGTTTTCCGTTGTGGAGTTTAGTACGGCAATTTGGCTTTCAGGCGGAATCGACGAGATAATTTTCAGAGCTGTTTCCCGGGCCCGATCCAGCGAAGTCTTGTTATCGAACTTGTATTCCATGCGAACCGATGTGTCGAAAACAAACGCCATGGCGACCGGAGCTTCACTTGAACCGACAGCCGAAGCGGCAAGTCGCCCAAGTGAAAACGAATTTTCCCCGTCGTCCGCAAATCGAATCGACGGTCGGGCCAGGAGACACCCAAGCAGTACGAGCAGTCCGATACGCATGGCAAGCAGCAGAAAATTTTTCAGAACGAATCGACGACGATTTTGCTCAAACTTTTGCCTGATAAAGCGCAAAGGGGGAAACTCAATCCTCCGCGGTTTGGACTGCATGAGGAGATGAAGCAAAACCGGAATCGTGGCAGCCGCCAGACCGCCCACGAGAAAAGACCAGGTCAAAAAGGTCATTGTATTTCCCGCTTATCACATCAAGACATCAAAAACTTTGTATTCCCGCCTCACTCCAATATCGCCAAGGCATTCGGAATATTACCAGGG
>JAQVID010000566.1 GCA_028695865.1 Thermoguttaceae bacterium
CAGACCATGTTCCGGTGTTCGGAGTATATTGAAGCGTTAAATTACCGTCCGGGCCCGAATAGACAAGACTGAAAGACTTGCCGCTTTGAGCAGTCGTATTTCTGGAACCTTTTGCGGCGGAATCGGTAAGAATCGTTTCTTCACGTGTGGGGAAAGGAAGTCGGCCCTTGCCCGTATTGAGGACAGACGACTGACCCGGAAACATGTCAATTCCGCGTTTGGGACGAATTGATAATTGAAGCGGCTTGAATTCTTCTTTGAACAGGGCGAAATTGTCAAAATAGATAAAGCGGTCTTCCTTATTATAAACATTAGTAATCTGAAAACCGTCGAAGCAGGCACTCTTGCCGTCTGCTTTCGCGTTGAGTTCGGCTTGCTGCTCGGAAGTAAATCGCCAATGGCACAAGAACCATTCCTTCCAGCGGACATAAGTCAGAGGAACAATCAACTCCTTGCCCGACGCCGTTTTGAATCGTACGGCCACAGATACTTTGGGCGTTGTCGGATCGGTGACCCAAGCCCAATTATTCCCGTAAATCCAACACGACATGGCGTCGAAAGGAGTGGAAGGAACCGCAATGGGCTCGGGCGGTCGCACATCAAGCTTTATAGCGGACCCTGTTTGGCGATAGGTCAATTTGGCAACATATTTGCCAAAGAGCTGTTGTTCCCGGGATTGGTTGAAAGTTGCGGCAATACCTTCGTTTTCACATATCCACGGTTTCATTGACTCAAAATCGACCAGCGGCGGAAAATCGTCCTTATCACGTCCGGCCCAGTCCATTTCGTAAGGACGCGAGCCGATGAGCTCTTTCGCAGGGGCCTTTTCGGCCCCGGAAGCGATCTGAAACACGCCGAGGATGGTCAGCAGACACAACGGCAAAAAAATCATTTTCTTCATCCGGGTTACTCCTGAATAAAGTTTAAGGTTAGCGACTCAACGCGCTGGCACGAAGCCCGTTACCGGGATCGCGTGCTGCCCGCCTGCGCGAGCGGCTCAACACGTTGGCACGAAGCTTGTTAAAAACAAACTTGTAATACATTGTAGCCGCTTACCGGATGAAATGCAACAGGGGCAAAAAGATATAAACAAGCACACGTTTTACAAACACAAAATATGTAATATATTACGAACTATCAATCTGTATTACGATATACAAATTCTGTTTATCGATGTGTGTCGTTTTTTCTCTTTCTCTTTTGCGGATTGCCCATGCTTTTTTCAATTCTTTCTTATATAATATAATGTATAGGTTCACGCATGGCCGCGCAGGTCTGAAAACATGTTCTTGAGATTGAAATGAGTAGAATAAAATTATTACTGGTGATACTGCTGTTCGTATTGAGGACCGAAATGTCGGATACTCTAATCGCGGATCAGGGACCAGTATTGGGTAAATCGCCGCTTATCACCAGCGAAAAACAAAACGATTCGCTTGACCGCTATTGGAAGATACTCGTAAAAACCCCAAAAAGCGGACCTGTTTTTGACCAAGTCTGGAAAGCTTATGCCGACAAGGGTGAAGTTAACGTGTTGGTTGCCCGATGTCGCAAGCTTGTTGTACAGTCTCCGGAAAGCATATCCTGCCGATTGCTTGAAGGGCTGGTGCTTGCCCGGCAAGCAGCGCATGCCGAAGCATTGGAGTCCTGGCAGCGCGCAAGCGAACTTGATCCAAACGATGTTCGTCCGTTTTTATATCGGGGAGAACTCCTGCTGTCCGATGGGAACTTATCGCAAGCCGCGGCCGAATTGCAGCAGGCAGCTCGTCGCAAGGCCGGACCGGTGGAACAACGTCAAATTTTCCAATTGCTCATTCGGGCTCATGTGCGACAGAACGACATGCAAAAAGTTCAGGAGGTCTGCCGTCGCTATGAAAAAGTGTTTCCTGATGAACTTGAAGCCAAACTTCATGTTGCTGAAATTTTAACCGGGGAAGGCAAGTTTTCAGAAGCGCTTGATCGTTATGAGCAACTGATTCGGCTTTGCCGTGCAGACGATGAATCGCGATTGCGTTACACGTTTGAAGCAACGGGACTCATGACGCGTTTGGGACGACTTCAAGACGCGATCACAACGCTGAAGACGGTTGCGAACGTCTTAACCGAAGATCATTGGCTAACCGGACCGGTTCAGGCTCGTCTGGAGGAGTTGTATCGGCAATCAGGCGACGACGCGGGTCTGGCCCGATATTACGAATCGCGACTCGTTAAACATCCGCGAGAAACCGAAACACTGCGCCGTTTGGCTCTGCTTTACATCCAACTGGGTCGCAACGGCGATGCGCAAAGACTTTTGGAAAAATCGCTTGTCCCCGCGGAATCGTCTGTCCCCCTGCGACTTGTCTTGATTGATCTTCTGGCAGGTCAGGGCGATCTGTCGGCGGTCGATCTCCAGTGTCGTGAAGTACTTCGTTTTGCGGCCCGCGACTCGGATATCGTTGAACGGCTTGGTCTGGCGATTCTTCGGTGCGAAACGGTTTCGGGTAAGTCTGCCCGGGAAAAAGCCGTTCAATGTTGGGAGTTGCTCCTGAAAGAACATGAGCACGATACGCGGCGAATCAATCGACTGGCAAGACTTCTTGAAACCCACGGTTTCGGCGACGCGGCGATGAAGTACTATCATCGCGCCGTGGAGTTGGACAAAGATTCTCCATCGGCGTGCATGACACTGGCCGACAAACTTCTCGAACACAAGCAGTATGAAGAAGCAATCGAATTGTGCGACCGGGTACGCAAGCAGTCTCCAGACGCTTTTGACGAATACTTCACGAGTGAGATGCAACTAAAACTCTTGTCGCTTTTTGAGACAAACGAAACCGGCCAAAAAACGGACGTATCGCGATTAACGGCAATATTTCGCGATGTACCGTCCGAAAACCTGCTCTTGCTTTATAAACGTGAAATGTTGCTGCGCAAATTCGGTCTGGCGCGTCGTGCTCTTGAGTTCATACGTCCCGACACGGTCATTCCTTGGGAGTACTTGTATCGACAGGGCGAACTTGCCGCCTGCCTTGGAAAAGAGACCGATTCGCGAGCATGCTTTGAGCGGCTTCGCCAAATGCGACTTCCGGACGACGCGTCCTGTTTTTCACGTACTTCTGCTTTTACGATGGACGAAGCCCGACGCGTTTTGGCATTTTCGGTTAAAACCGAAAAAGGGTCGCTCTCTGTACCGGACTGCTTTCGCGGAATAACTTCGGCCGATGCTCTTGCGCTTTTCGCGACCGTCTTTTCCGACACATTATCAGGATTA
>JAQVID010000567.1 GCA_028695865.1 Thermoguttaceae bacterium
ATAGCCTGGGCACTCGCCTTGAAGTACTCATAGAGTTCCGGTTCAGACATACAGACCGAACGTTGAGAATTGCTGATCTGACCAGGCTGATAATACGACACGAGCAAGTCGGCTCCGTCCGCAATGGAACTTCCCTGAGGAATATTTAAATCGATACTCTTCGTATCTGTCCCGTAAACGTGAAGTTTGAACGAGGGCAACGTATAGTCTTTGCCTTCGACATAACTCTGTTTCGTTTGAGCATTGGTCACGACAAAAGGAGTTCCGTCTCGACGCACCGGATTGACCAATCCGATTTCTTCAATGGCCAAATCGTCGAACCAGACTTTTCCTGTTTTCCCTCCCCAAAGTCCGGCGTAAACACGAACATCGCCCTTTGCGGAATTGAAAAAGAGCTTGACTTGCGTCCAATCACGCGTTCCGTCCGCCGGCAACGAAATCTGGGTACTCGTAATCGGTTCCCCCGAGGCCTGATAGACCTGAAACATGAAATTTCCGCCTTTGAGCTCTTCTGTCTTATACCACATGGTAACACAAAATTGAGTCTGCGGACGAAGCTTGAAAAGCTTGAACAAGCGGCCATGACCATACTTGTTGTGCGTAAAATTCTCAAAACGAACAGAAGCGTTTCCGCTGTGCTTGACCTGCGTATCGACAAAAGAAATGATGCCCGGCGAATCTTGCGCCCAATCAACCAGTTTATTATCCTTATACTCTTCCATGGATGGATTTGTATAATTCAGACCGGGACCCGGTACAAACGACGCTTTGCCATCATGGACGTGAAAAGGAATCGCGTCAATCTTAATTGCTTCAACCAGATTCGGATTGCGTCCAAGCATGGTGCCATAGCCCACAGACCAAATAATCGGAATAATTTCGATCTTTTCTTCCTGCGCGACTTTTCGAATGCGGGCAACCCGGGCCTTCATCGTTTCATTCCAGCCACCGCAATACTCAATACCGCAAGCCCAAAGCATTCCATTGAGGTCCTTGGTTGCCGACAATCGAATGAGGTCGGCAAGCTTGTCGGTGTCTTCGTCGCTTCGTAAACCGAAGGACGCGTAAAACCATCGATCTTCGTAAGATTTTTCCTGCGCCACACAAACCTGGCCCAGAAACAGACAGAGCAATACAAAAAGCAAACGTTTCATGTTTCACTTTCTTTAGTATGGCCCTGGCATCTCCAACTTTTCTTCCTTGGCAGTCTTACGAAGCTTGGTCAGGGCACGGTTTTCAATCTGGCGGACACGTTCCTTGGTCACGCCTACTTCTCGACCAATTTGACGCAATGTTTGAGGACTTTCGTATTTTCCCAGCCCGAAACGACGTTCAATAATATCTCGTTCCCGGTCGTCCAGAAAATCCATAAAACGCGAGATTTGCGCAACACTCTCGCTGTAAACCCGCTCGTCCTGAAAACGACTCGTCCGGTCGTCCACTCGCGATTCCAAAACCTCGGTATCGCCGCTGTGAAATCGATGACGATACTTCTTTTCGTCCGGGATCGTTCGCGAAAAATTCCGGGTAATCGCCCAACTGGCATAAGTGCTGAACTTGTTGCCTCGGCCATAATCGAATTTTTCCACTGCCCTCATCAACGACATATTACCATCGCTTATCAGGTCGTAAAACGAGCATCCTTGTGCCTCGTGTCGCTTCGCTATCGAGACAACCAAACGCAAATTACACAAAATCAAGTAGTTCTTGACGACTACCATTTCCGCGTAAAGCCGCTCAATCCGGTTCATAACACTCACCTTCGGAGTCTCCGGATCAAGCGACTGCCGCAAACTTGCCGTCTTGAACTTCAAATAATTCATCTTGCGGAAAAGATGATACTCTTGACTGGCGGTCAGCAACGGGATTTCGCCTATCCGGTTCAAATACAAAGGAATATCCGAAAGCGAACCGCTCAGCGGCTCCATGACGTCACTCGTTTGTTTCACACTCGAATGACCCAGGGTTACTCTCAGAATGCTCTGCTCCTCTTTTCGCGTCAATATACCAGTAAACTCCGGATTGTCGATAAAGTCAAGTGGGAGTCTCATGATTTTGCGAAATTGGGCTTGAGTAAGCACCTTGCGGATTTTTCGTTCCGAACATGAAAAGGTTCGCGCCAAATCCTCTATGGCAACTCCTTCTCCGGCTCTTCTGATAATCTTTTGGTCGAATTCGGACACAAACTCCGGGTCTGACCATTCAACGCTTTCCGCGGACAAAGAAGACGGTTCATCGGAAGTAAAAGGAGCACTGGAGATCGATTGTCGATAGAAAGAATTAGAATCAGGGATCGTTTTTTCAAGAGAATACCCTTTTTCTAACTCCGTTACGGAAGTATCTTCCTGGCTTGTGCACAATTCTTCCACAACCTTTTTAACATTCGCAGCGCTGTGTGCGACCCTGGTGTAACTGATTTTCATATGTTCTTCTCCTTAAGAAATACTCTTGCGAGTGGTGATACATCTCTTTAGTAGTTGCCGGCGGGAAAAGGTTCTTTCTAAAAAAATAAAAAAAACGTCAAACGAAGCAAAACAACGACTGCACGAGCAAAAAAATGCTCGCAAGCGCAATCAATGGTTCTGTTCCTTTGATATGCCGCGATTGAATGCGCGGAAACGATCCTTAAACGAGGGAGGCGGGGCAAAACGGGTATCTTCGGCGTTGGAACGCTGCTCCTTGTCCGAAAGCGTGCCTCCGGTCTGTTTTTGGAATTTCCTTCCACTCTTCAATCCTATATTACGCAAGGATTCCAAATAACTGACACTATCGTCCTTGGTTGCTCCGGATTTTCTTGCATTTTCTTTCATGGACTTCCATTTTGTTAGAAATTGCTTCAACTGATCTTCGCTCCATCCCAATTTATGAAGCAAGGCAGGATCAACTTTGTCCTTGACCTGGTCTTCCAAATATTCCAAAACAAGGTCGGTTGCCTGCTCCGTATATTTAATATTCGGATCATCCGCAAGTGCTTTACCCGAAGCGTCTTGCGCTGACGACGCAGACGCGTGACCGCCTCCGATCTGCGGCGACTCCGAATTACCTTGCGGGGATTGGGCTGGATGGGCACCGCCCGGAATCGATTGATTCCCCGGGGAATGATCCCCTTTTTCCCCTGCCCCTGCGTCGGAAGCACCTGCTCCCGTTGGGTTTCCCTGTTGTTTCTGGTCTGACTGTTTTGCCTGTGCTCCGTTTTTCTCCTGTGCTTTTTGTTCCCCCTGTTTTCCCTGTTCGTTCTGTTCCCCCAGC
>JAQVID010000568.1 GCA_028695865.1 Thermoguttaceae bacterium
TACGATTCAGGTACCGGGTTCCTTCTGCGCGATTACCCTGAAGAAAATGCCGATAGGCCAGTTGCGAATTCCTGGGAGCCGCGTCGAACATGCCGTCAAGATTCCAATGGCAGCCATAGCTCCAAACGACATCGAACAAATCGATCTTGCTGAAAAGCAAAGCAAAGTCGTCCGAAACCGAATCATCCAGCATGAGCAAACGAACAAGCTGTGGGTCTTGCGTCTTGATACCGCGCACGTTGGGGTGGTGCGCCAACTTCGCCGCGATTTCATAGGTGATTTTCATTTTCGTCAAAGCCGGAAGATCATATAAATAAACCGGAAACGGTGAACGGTCCGCAATTGCGGTATAAAGGTTCACCTGACTGGCGTCATTCGATATAAAATAGTAAGGCGGCGTAACGACAACCCCATCCAGCGGGAGCGTTCGAACCTGTTCAATGCGGTCCATTATACGTTCTATACTATTATCCATCACCCCGAAAAGAATCGGAATCTTTCCATGGGCAGCGTCTGTAGCGACCTTCGCCGCGACAAAACATTCTTCCGACTTGATCGCGCATTGCATACCCATACTGCCCAGCAAAAAGAGCCCGGACGCTTCACAGGCAATTTGTGTTTCGACTTGTTGGGCCAAACTTTTCGTCACAATTCGACCGGAATGGTCCAGCGGCGTTCCCAACGCGGTATAAAACCCTTTTTTTAATTCGACCATAACATAAACCCTTGGAACTTTCTTTTGCATATTTAATATGCAACATGATTAACATGTACAAATCCCCCGCCCTGCCCCACACCTAAAAAGGTCAAAAGCAAAACAATGCTCTCCAACCTGCTCTCCACGTGATTGAGAGCAAAGGGTCCACGCGGTCAAGGGAGCAGGATTGATACTGCCATACTTCATTCTTCGGCGATTCACTCTCCGTTTTCCTTCGCGAAACACCGGGGCAGGCCGCGTAACACGAAAAATCAGGCAAAACCGGCATACGCCATCGGAATACCGCCGCTTTCCTGACGCGGGCCGTGCGTAAATCAGGAACAATTAAAAATCGGTTGCAAGCTTCCCCTTTTAAATATCGGCCGCGGCTTCAACTCGGTACAACGGATCAGGTATGTAAAAATCAAGCGGGATTGCCACATCACCTGCTCTTTCGTTTTGCACTTTTTTGGCAAGCAACTTTGCGACTTCACGTCCACACTGGTCGAGCGTCCAACGACTGACCAGCGATGGGAAAAAGAACTGCGAACGGGCCAAATCGAAATCAGAAAAAAACGATACAATATCGACTTTCTTTTCCAACTCCATGTTCAGTTCCTGGCACGCTTCAAATGCGTAACGGGCCATGTCCTCGTTTTGGCAAATAATCGCGTCCGGCTTGAACTGCTTAATCGTCCGTGCCGTTTCAAAACACATCGCTTCCTGATCCGGCGGCAACGCTTTCAACCGAAATTGTAATTTCGACAGTGTTTCCTGCATAGCGTCCAGATAAAGAATGTCGCCCGCAAAAAGGGTTGACGCATGCAGACATAAATATTTTTTCCGCTTTCGAGCACGTAAAAAATCGGCTATCTGACCGGTTCCATCAGACGGACGAAAATCGACCGCCGGAATGATCGGATCAACAGAAGGAAATCGTGAGCCAAAGATCACACTGGGATAACGACTTTGAGCAAAAAAACGCTGATCCTCAATAGGCATAGTCCACAACACAAAGCCATTGCGTGAATTTCTGCGCGAATTCGCTTCCACCATATCCCAAATACTTGACTTATCACTCTTCCCAATTTCCACCACGCGGATATCGGCTTCAGGAAACACTTCCTGAACCCCTTGCACAAACGGAATTCCGGTATTCGTCCACGAAAGTGATTTTTTCGATTCAATTGCCCGAAAGACGACAACAACATCAAGCTGTGATTGGGCCGGCAACGGAGCAAGAATAACACTCCCATTCCGCTGGGAACGACTGATAAGCCCTCGTTTTTCAAGAAGTTGCAGAATACGATTCGCTGTCGTCGCACTCACCCGAAGCTTGGACGCCAGTTCCCGCGTCGTGTAAAAGGAATCTCCCACGCGATAGCTCTTGCGACACTCTTCGCTTAGATTGTCCGCCATGTCCATAATGATATTGACGTTCATCAACTTCTGCTCGTTTCACGAAAGTTACGATTTCTCCGGTTGGGACATATTTGAAAAGCAGTACGTTTAAACCCCGAAAAAAATCCGCCCTATACCCCTGTTCAAGTCGTCTTTTATAAAGTATAATCGAAATGTTATCGGTGTCAATGGTAATATTATTTTTTTCGTCAAATTATTTCCAAAAGGCATTTCAGCACATGAAAACACGACTTGAAGTACTGATTGCGAGCACTCTGTTTTTCCTTTGCCTGGCAGGAATCGTTCGGGCAGACGCTCCAAGCATTACTTCATGGGGTTCGATAACTCAACCTGCTCAAGGTATTTTTGCGGGGCAGATCAAGGGAAACCTTGTCTATATCGGCGGATTCCATTGGGCCCCAAATGCTTCCGATGCAGACAACAACAAAGTCAAACAGAATCCCAACGATCAATATCTGCGAACAATTCAAATACTCTCGCGCCGTTCAGACGGTTCTGTTGCAACAACACAATCGAATACGCTTCTGCCTGAAGGGGCAGCCTTTGGGACGACCGTTGTCATGCCGAACGGTCTGGCCATACTCGGGGGCCGCAACCACTCCGGCCCTGTTTCCCGGTGTTATCATGTTCACTGGTCGCAAGACAAGCAGGACCTGGAACTTGAGTCACTACCCCCCTTGCCGTTTACGATTGAAAAAGCGGCAGGTGATTTTCATCGCGGTCGAATTTGGTTGTGCGGAGCCGATCCTGACGGCAACTCCATTCTTCTTTCTTTGGCGGCAAAAACAAACGCTGCCTCGTCCAACAGTTGGAAAAAACATGCTCCTCCACCAGGCATGGGTCGGAAAGACGCCGCCGCCACCGTCGGAAACGATTCCAGGGGAAAGGCCTTGTTCCTGTTCGGTGGTATTCTGCCCGATGGAACGGCGGCTCAACCACAAGTTTGCGTCTTTCATTTCGACGACGAAACATGGACGGAACCGAAAATCGCGTTTCCTCCGACTTTTTGCGTAGCAGGCGCGACCCTGTTTCGCTCGGGTACAATACACCTTATTTTGACCGGTGGAATGGACCCGAAATGCCAAACACCCTGCGCGGCACGAACCATTTGGGCATACAATACCATAA
>JAQVID010000569.1 GCA_028695865.1 Thermoguttaceae bacterium
GGCCATATCATGAATATAAGCCGCCAAAAACGCCCATTTCCCCATCTCGAATGATTGGCGATTCTTCGCGATTTGCAGAACATTCATCATGACTCGATAGACATGAAAGATTCCGTGAATCTGACTGTAATGCGCGAACTTCGTCCGATCAAGATTGAAATCGTTGACGTTCAGCCCCATTTGAGCAAGCACTTCCAATTCCGAATATTTTTGTTGTTTTCTCATCATCTGCCATTTGGTCAAAACGTGTTGAATGAAAATGCAAGGACAGCCGGCTTGAAGTGTCAGAAACAATATTTTCATCCTTCTCACCGGTCAAACAAGAGTCTCAAAAGCCTGCCGCAACGAAAGCCGCTTCGTCTCAAGTAAAATTTTATACCGGTTTGACTTGACTGCTCGCGGCGTCCAGGCTGAACCCTAAATTAAAGTATCCGCGGTATAGTCTGCTTCACTTCGTAAAATCTTCTTTCTGCTTTTCGGGAGCTATCCCATTTCCCTATTGTCTCCACGGTCTCCGAAATTTTCATTTATTGATTTCCTTCGTTTACATTTTGTAATCAGGAGAAAGAGGACGGGAGTTACAATAATACCAATCAACGTTTCTTCAATCATTCCTCCAAGGACAGCGGTTCCGATTGCACATCGTCCATGGGCGCCCGCCCCGGTCGCGACGGCCAGCGGAACGACACCAAGAATGAACGCGAAAGAGGTCATCAGGATGGGACGCAATCGCAACCGGCCTGCGGAAAGAGCGGCATCGAAGGGAGTTTTTCCTTCTTCGCGATGCATTTTTCGGGCAAACTCCGTAATTAAAATTGCGTTTTTGGCCGACAGTCCGATCATAAGAATCAGTCCGATTTGCGTATAGACGTTAATTTCCGTCCCACGAAGAGCGACGGCCAGCAGGGCACCGGAAACGCCCAGTGGTACCGCCATCATAATAATCAGGGGAGCCGACCAGCTTTCATACAAAGCGGCCAACGAAAGGAATCCGAACAGGAGAGCCAAGGCAAAAAGGACCCAAACCGTCGAACCGATCCGATGTTCCTGAAAAGAGACGCCTCCCCAACCCAGTGAATAGTCATTCGGAAAGGACGCAACGATTTTTTCCAGAATGGCCATCGCCTGACCGGAACTTTTTCCCTGTTGAATCATCGCAGATATTCCATTTGCCGTGCTCAAATTGAAACTCGCAATGCTCTGCGGTGAGGAAATCTCGTGCACTGTGGCAACAGAGCGAAGTGGAACGTTCTTCCCCTGTCCGTTCATGATCGGCAGCGAAAGAATTTTCTCCACGTTAAGTCGGCTTTGCGCCGTTCCACTCATAATGACATGAAAACTTCTTGAAAAGTCATTGAACTCGTTTACATAATTGTTTCCGATATAATTCTGGATTGAGGCAAACAACTCGTCCAGCCCAATACTCATCCGTTTCACTTTATCCCGATCGATGTCAAGAAAATATTGTGGAACAGCCGGTCGAAAAGTACTGGCCATATCACGAAAGATTCCAGTAGCCGACGCTTTTTTGATGAATTCATTTCCACGATCGGCCAGAGCATTGTAACCGAGTCCGCGTTTGTCTATCAAGTAACATTCGATCCCGTCTTTTTGGCCGATTCCTTCGATCACCGGCAGTGAATAGACAAAGGAGACCGCTTCCGGAATTTCCCGGGTTAAACGCGCAAGGAGATTCTTTTGGATGGAGTCAATATCGCACCCTTTTTCTTTTCGATTCTTCCATGGGGTGAGTTTAAGAATACCGCCGAGGTAGTTTTCCGAAATACAGGAATCCATATAAGAACAGCCTGTTAAAAAATAATAGTTTTCAATCGTCGGGAAATCCTGAACGATTTTTTCAACTTTCTCCTGAACGGCAAAGGTTCGCTCTTTTGTTGCGCCGTCCGGCAGTCTCAAGTCAACCATGATCACTCCTTGGTCTTCGTCCGGAATGAATCCGGTTGGCATGAGGGGGCCTCCTATGGCAAGTACGACGACCAATATGATCCATAAAATTAAAATGACAAAAGGAATGCGGAGACATTGTCGGAGCAGACCGGAATGAATTTTTGCAAATTGTTCAAACAGGGCATTGAAGGAACGGAAGACGAAGAGACGTTTTTTTTTCGATTCTGCCCGAAGAAACAGAGCACAAAGAGCCGGGGCAATAGTCAGGGCACAGATCGTCGAAATCAAAACGGCCCCAATAATCGTTATGGCGAACTGGGTATAAAGTCGGCCGAGTATTCCTCCGGCAAACATTGTCGGCAGAAAAATGGAACAGAGCACACAGGTCGTCCCGACAATGGGTCCCAAGACCTGATCGATTGATTTTTTCGCGGCGTCGAGTGGTGAAATCGATTCCGAATTCAAGATTCGTTGCGTGTTCTCGACGACGACAATAGCGTCGTCCACGACAATTCCAATGACCAGAACGAGTCCGAAGAGAGTCAGCGTATTGAGCGAGAATCCGAAAACAAGTATGATAAAAAAACAACCAACCAACGATACAGGAATTGTCAGAGCGGGAATGATCGCGGCACGAAGGTTCTGCAAGAACAGAAACACAATACCGATAACGAGGAAGACGGCAATAACAAGCGTTTCTTTCACTTCATCTTGCGAGGCGTGAATGAAATCCGTGGTGTCGTTCAACGTTACGAGTTCCAAACCATTTTGTTCCAGCGTTGGCCGCATTTCTTCGATTTTGGCATGGACGTTTTTCATGACGTTTATTGCGTTTGCGTCCGGGGCCTGCGATAAAGCCATTACGGAACATTCCCTGCCGTTAAATCTTGATGTCCGATTGTATTCGTATTGTCCCAACTCGACTTTTGCGATATTTTTGAGCTTGAGTGTTGCGCCGTTTTTTCCGCAACGAACAACGATATTTTGAAAGTCGTCTACCGATTGCAAACGCCCCTGGGACCGCAACAGAAGAGATTCAACTTGACCTTTGGGGGACGGACTTGAACCGATCCCGCCGCACGCGACCTGAATATTCTGTTCCTTAATCGCGGCGACGACTTCTTGTACAGAAATTTTGCGAATGGCCATAAGATCGGGATCGAGCCAAATACGCATGGTAAAATCGATGGGGTCGTACAGGTCCGCCTTTCCAATACCGTCGATTCGAGAGAATTCGTCGCGAATGTAAATGGAAACGTAATTATTCAAATAGATGCCGTCTTTATCATTATTTTTTGCGCGAAGGGCCAGGAGGGCCAGCGTGCCCGGTGCGCTTT
>JAQVID010000570.1 GCA_028695865.1 Thermoguttaceae bacterium
TGAGATTTCCATTATGATTTTAAGTCTGTTAAAAGAACGTTTTCGTCAGGCTCTTGAGGGGCTTGTCGACCAGCCGGAGCCTTATATTGATCAAATTCGTCCAACGCAGAACCCTGCCTTCGGCGATTTTCAGGCCAATATGGCCATGCCGCTTGCAAAGGTGCTCTCGCAACCGCCCCGACAAGTTGCGCAGCATATTATCGACCGCTTGCAATTCGCTGATTTCTTGGAAGTACCCGAAATTGCCGGCGCCGGTTTTATCAATTTGCGTCTGAAAAATAATTGGCTTGCCAACAAAGCAGGCACGGCGGCCGGAGATGCGCGTTTGGGGGTTCCTGTGACGACCAAGCCGGAAACGATTGTCGTCGATTATTCTTCGCCCAATGTCGCCAAGCCGATGCACGTTGGGCATATTCGTTCCACTGTTATCGGAAACGCTATTGGTCGTGTTCTTCGCTTTTTGGGGCATCGCGTGATTGCCGATAATCATTTGGGTGATTGGGGAACGCAATTCGGCATGATCATTTACGGCTTTCGCAACTTTTGCGATGAGAATGTTTTTGAAGAGAATCCGGTCTGCGAACTGGGGCGTTTGTATCGTCTGGTTCGACAGCTTATGGATTATCATTCCGCGGTGGCGGCTTTGAAAGATTGGGAAGTACAAGCCTGTCAGGCTCAGGCCAAACTCGATGCCCAGCGGGCTTGTGTCGCTGCTCTTAAAGAGTCCAACGCGAAAAAAGATGAACGTAAAAAGGCCGAATCAATTTGTTCCCGACTCAAAGACGAAGCAGACCGTGCCCGGGAACGCTTCGAAAGCGGACAAAAAAAAATCAACGCCGTCGAAAATGATCCGGTACTCAAAGAGCTTGCGGCCAGTCACACGGACATAAACGCGGCGGTCCTTCACGAGACGGCCCTGTTACATCAAGGCAACGCCGACAATATCGAGTTGTGGAAGCGTTTTCTTCCGGAGTGCATTAAGGATATTAACGCAATTTACGACGAGTTCGGCGTTACGTTTGATACAACCTTGGGGGAAAGTTTTTATCATCCGTTCCTGGGTAAGCTGGTCGATAAACTGCTTGCTGACGGTGTTGCCCGGGAAAGCGATGGAGCGATTTGCATTTTCGTCGAAGGACAGCCGGTGCCAATGATTATTCGCAAAAAGGACGGCGCGTTCCTGTATGCGACGACCGATCTGGCGACAATCGCGTGGCGTGAAGAGCAATATCATCCTGATCGAATTCTTTATGTCGTTGATACGCGGCAATCGCTTCATTTTCAGCAGTTATTTACCGTGGCCAAACAGTTGGGCTATAAGAATATTGATTTCGTTCATGTTAATTTTGGAACGATTTTGGGCGACGATGGCCGACCGTTCAAGACGCGAAGTGGCGATACCGTCGGCTTGAGTTCGCTCCTTGACGAAGCGAAATCCCGGGCATACGACATCGTTTGTGCCGGCGACAAAGACGGCGACGATACCCCTCGTTTTACCCAACAGGAGCGGCGCGAGATTGCGTCGGTGGTCGGGATTGGCGCCCTTGTTTATTCGGATCTGTCGCAAAATCGGGAAAGCGATTATGTCTTTTCTTATGATCGCATGCTGGCCATGAATGGTAATACCGCGGCATACATGCAATACGCGTGTGCCCGAGTCCGTTCGATTTTTTCACGGGGCGAAATTGATGTTAAGCAATTGGAAAAAGACGCAAGTAACGGTAAGATTGCGATTGTCCTGACCGAACCGCAAGAACGCGCTTTGGCTCTGGAACTTCTCAAATTTGCCGATGCGCTCAATGCTGTCGCGAAAGATTACCGACCGAATCAGTTAACGTCGTACTTGTACGAGTTGGCCAATTGTTATTCGGCGTTTTTCGAAAAATGTCCTGTTCTTCGCGCAACTGACAACGCGGTGCGAACGAGTCGGCTTTTGCTCTGTGATTTGACCGCGAAAACGATAGAAAAAGGACTTGACCTCTTGGGAATCAAAACCGTCGAACGCATGTAATGCGATTGCCAACCGTGTCCCGTGCCGGGGCGTCTTTCATTCAACAGCATACCCGGAGGTCTGTCCGGGGGAACACAATGTTTGTTCTCCCGGTGTCAGACGAAAAAATCAATCGATGGTGGGTGCATGCGCAATCATGGCACGCAGGTCATGTTCCAGTCGCGCTTGTTCGAACAACTCATTACCGTTTTGGGAGATATTCCCGGGAAAACTTCCGCCCCCGCGCGATGCCGGAAGCCAATGAGGTGAAAGTGCTTTTTCGGCGTCCAAAATTTCGTGAACGCTTCGTCCATTACTGCTCACGACTTCGCCCGAGTCATTGACGATAAACTCCGGGGCCAATCGCTCTACGTCGCGAATCGCTTCTGCGCGAATGCCAAGCCGCTTGGCTTCTTCATGCAACGCTTCTTTGATTTTTACCGAAACGACTTGCCGTCGAAACTGCTCGTTTTCAACTTTGAGTTGCTTGATCACTCGTTCCAGTTCGGGCTGATTGGCCAGGAGTGCGGTGTTTTCCGCAAGTACTTTATCAAGTTTTTCCCGAAGCTCACCCGTTCCGCCTTGTGGTTCATCGCCGGAAATCGCCGCCAGTTTCGATTCCAGTTCAATAATTTTCGCCTCGGCGTCTTCCATTTTACTTTTGAACGCCTCGGCTCGACGGGTCGCTTGGGCAACAAGCTCTTCCGACTTGAGTTCGGCTGGTTCATCGGCGGGAGTCTCCGACAGCATGCTCTCGGATGGGTGGCGACGAATCGCATCGGCAGTTCCGATCAATGGTTCTTCGTTTTTCATTTTGTTCCTTTCATAAATGGGTCATATCAGAAAACGTTAAATACAAATTGCATGTTTTCCGACCGGGAGCAATGTTCTTGAGCATGTATTGTGATCGTTGTGGTAATGGGTAATGGGTAATGGGGTTTCAAAAACATTGCCTTGGGTATAAAACAATTTTGCTGCCAAAGATAGCACGAGATGTTTTGAAATCAATTGGATTTTTCGGAAGATAAAAAAATACAAGGAAGCAGAAGGAAGTATGAGTCATTAGAAGAAATTTTTCGCGTTCATCGTGAACGGCGGAAATGTGTCGTACAGCAGCGTGTTGCGCTGGATTAAACCGTATGTCGCCGCGAAATATCCCTGCGGGTTTTCCACACGGCTGGCACCCGGCTTGCGCCGTCAGGCCGTACCCCTATTACGCGATCGCCGAAATTGTATGGTGATTATTTAAAAAAA
>JAQVID010000571.1 GCA_028695865.1 Thermoguttaceae bacterium
AGCGTGATGTAACCCATGGTCCAGACGATTCCGGTCGTGAGTGCCGCTACCGCGATCATCGGATGTCGCACTCCGCCAAACGCCGCGATAAAAACAAACGCTACTCCCAAAAACGACAGAATACTCGCCTCGGTTGAGGCCGTTTGACTGATTCGCATTTCGTCGTTTTCCATGACCGTCAGGCCCGTCAGACCGATCGAGGTTTGCGGATGTCGCTTGCGACTCTGGTCGATAATCTCGCGAAGTTTGCCGATCGACTCCGTCCCGTAAGTAAACGATCCTTCTTTCGATTCCTTGATTTTCAGAAGGACAACGCCCAGGCGTCCGCCGTCGGCAATAAAATATTCACGCTGGACAATGCCCGGACTCGTCACAGGCACAAGAGGATTGACGTTGTACGTCGGCTTGGGCGATACCGCATCGGCTATACAGGCAATCAGCGGCGATAACTGCTCAAGAAGCCGGGCTCGATATTGACTTTGCGCCGGCTCCGGCAGCGCTGACATGCCCGCAAGTTGTCGCGATATCCCTTCCAGATACTGGTCGCAGACCAAATAATTCCAGTTGCCTTGCAGTATTCCCTGATTGGCCGCGATGAATTTTTGAATATCACGCAGGTCACTTTCGTTTTCGACGAAATGAAGACCTTTCCGAAGCAGGGGTGTTGTATCGACGCTGGCAAGCACGGCATCGAACAGGTTCGGATATTTTTGTATCTCGACGGAGAGTTCGTCGAGGACCGGTGTAATTTGCGATGAAGATTGACCTTCCACGACGACAACCAAATCGTCCCGGTCGCCGAAATCTTCTATGTAATCGATCCAAAGCCGATTGAAGTCACTCTTCTGATTGATCAGATCAAGTCGCGATGTCTTGAAATGGAGCGAGTGGCACGCAATGTAAATTGACACGCCCGACAACGCAATCACAAAAATCAAAATCTGTACCGGACAATACAGACACAAACGCGTCAGCCAAACAAGCGGCGCGACAAATAAGGAGTTTTCCTTCGGCGGGGAAGAATTCATGAAAAGCCCAATCCATTGTTTCATTACCGATTACTTTAGTTTTCCTGCCGCGTCCCCCGTTTACCTGCGGAAAACGGGGGCGTCTTGCGTCGCACAGCACGAACCCCAATTTGAACCGGTTTTTTCATTACCGATTACTTTGGTTTTCCTGCCGCGTCCCCCGTTAACCTGCGGAAAACGGGGGCGTCTTACGTCGCACAGCACGAAAACTCATTTGAACCAATCTGTTCAATCCATTGTTACATTGTTTCGCGGTAATTACTTTGCAACATTGTCAAGCAAACGCAGTGCTTCGGCGCGAATCTTCGGCTCGGCATTGACTTCCAGACAGCAGCTTCGACATCGCCAGGTATTGTAGCCGCCCAATTCGAACTGTTCCGGCGTCGGAATATATCCGTTATAACCGTTGGCCATGGAAACGACAAAAGTCGTTTTGAGTGGGCTGTATACCTTGATACTGCGTCCGGTCAGACTATAGACCTCACAAGGAATCGTTGCGATTCCAAGACCGCCAACGCGAATCGCCTGAATCTTGATCGTCTTGGTCGGAGCCGCGTCGGCAAGCAAAACGGTGTCAATGGCATAATGATCAACCATGCTCTTCGGTGCGGTCAATTTCTTTTCGGCAATATAAGCTTTTGCTTCAGCAACGGACTTGGCGTCCGGCTTGCGGATATTGAGCGTCAAGTCCGATTGCTCCATCTTGAGCGGAACCCAATTGGCATAGGTCATGCCCTGACACGCTTTAAACGCCGCTTGCGCTACGTCTTCCGCAACGGTTTCCTTGGTGTACTTGCGGTCAGGATTCTCAACGTTTACGCAGTTGCAATCGCCACTGGTTCCGTTGGTCATGAGGGCAACGAAGTTGGGACCGGCTCCCAAAAGTTCTCCGATACGACGACAGAAAACGCCAAAATAGTCCGACGAAAGATTCGGTGCTCCCGCGTAATGCGTTGAATAATTACCAATCACGGCAAGCGGTTTGTCGTCCATCGAACGAAGCGAAAGAACGGTAACTCGCGGGTCCGGTACTCCGGTCGGCGAAATAGCGTTGGGATTATTGAAACCAGGATTCATTTGCGCATTGTCGCCCTTGGAACCAGTGAACGCGTTTGGAACCTTCATGCGGGACGTACCCGGCTTAATAAGCCAACGACGGCAGAAGACGTTCGTCGGATCGGAGGATAAACCCCAGGCAACCTTGGCCGGCTGAAGATTGGCGTTCGCCTTGGTAATCGCTTCCTTGATTTTCGCCTTCGCGAAAGGATAATAATTCTCATCCGGACCGCAACCGAGAATAAGCGTTAAAGCCGGGGCCGAATGGCAGTGTGTCGATGAAATTGCGATATGATCTCGCTTGATTCCAATCGATTTCTCCAATTCAATCGCGATTTCGTCTCGCATCTTCGCGTCCATTCCACATGCGTCTATGACCGCAAACGCCACTCGCTGTGTACCGTCGTCCATAACAAGCGCGCGAACGAACAACGGATCGTTCACCTTATTGAGCATACGCGGAACGAAACCGCCGTTGCACTTCACGGGAAATTGCTGCGGCGTCGTTTCGACTACGGCTGCTCCTGCCTTGAAGACCGGGGCTTTCTCTGCTCCAAACGTCATACATGGAATCAAGGTTAATACCGCGGTAAAGGCCAATATTAAGCCCGCTCGCGTCAAACAAATTTGAGCTCTCATCTTATACTCCTGATTGGGTTAACGGGAAATAAACCAAATAACTCCCTATAATTTTACCGGTTTCACTCCAGTAAAGCAACAGGAATTATAAAGTTTTTTCAGAAACGTACTATTACATATTGTTGTAGCGCGTCAAGATTTGTGTTGTACTATCATTCTGTTTTACCTGATTAAAAGAAGTATACCTGATTAAAAGAAGGAACACGACCATTTACAATCTTTTGGGGCAACCATCCACGAACGATTTTGGAACCACGGGTCTCACGGATGGTTTCATGTAATTATTTGTGTCACGCAAAGCCACCGAGACGCCAAGGACGCTACCGCGCCGTTGAGAACATTTTGGCTTTTGCCTGCTTCTATAAAAAAACAGAAGAGACTATATATTTTTTCTTCCCTTCTTTGCGACTTGGGGGTTTCACTTTATATCCGTGAACGGTTCCCTTTTGGGAGTGGGCGATACGGACGCTGCTTTCGCTTTCGGGAACATCCGCCCACTACGCGGAATGCAAAAGCAG
>JAQVID010000572.1 GCA_028695865.1 Thermoguttaceae bacterium
GGTGGGACGATAGGGAGTGCTCAAGGAACCGCACTCGCGCGATCGTTTGCTCTTACCTCGCGTTATCCGAAGCTTTCATCGGCTTTTGTCGAAATAAAGAACCTGTTTGATCCGAACAACATTTTTAACCCGGGCAAAATCGTAACGGACGAAATGCGGCGTATTGTCAAAGGTCAGCAGCCGGCGGCACCCTCGGTGCCTTTGTATTGGTCTGTTCCGTTGCGAACGCGATTTGTTCCGACAGGTCAAAACAGCGAAAGTACGTCGCGCAAGCCCGTTCTCAAAGACCAGCTTGAACTTCAACTCAAATGGGACAAAGACATCGTTCGCGAGCCGACGTATCAGTGTAATGGTTGCGGTCTGTGTCGCATACGAACGGGCGAAACGCGTATGTGTCCGGTTTTTCGAACGCGAACAAGTGAAGACGCGTCGTGTCGTGCCAAGCCGAATTTGCTTCGTGGAATTCTTGACGGCAAGCTTTCGTTGGAATCGCTTACGGACGACGAAATGAAACGCTTGGCCGATGCGTGTATTTCGTGTCACAGTTGTCAGGCGGAGTGTCCTGCGCAAGTTGATATTCCCGAGCTTGCGTTTCGAATCAAGAGTGCGTATAACGCGTCGCATGGCATGTCATTGCGAGACCGGATCATGGCGAACGCCGGGGCCGTTTTGGCCTTTTCCTCGTTTTTCAACGGGCCGTTCAATTGTGTTCTTTCCAAGCGTCTTCCCCGCTGGATTATACGCAAGTTTCTGACAATACCGGCAGGAATCAAGCTTCCGGCCCTGTCCAAAGGGGGATTGTTCAAGAATTCCGGATGGCGCAAAAAGTATGCCCGACCGACCCGGCGTCATGAGCAAAGAGTCGCTCTTTTTTTGGATTTATACGCCAATTATTTTGACGACAAACTGATCGAAGCCGCCGTGCGTGTTCTGGAACACAATAATATTGAAGTTGTGATTCCGCCGCGACAAAAGGAGAGTGGTCATGAAGCTTTTTCGTTTGGCGATGGAGATCGGGCGGAATCGCTGGTACGGAACAATGTCAATGTGTTCGCCGATTTGGTTCGTCAGCGTTATACCGTTGTTACACTTGAACCTGTTTCCGCCGTTTGTCTGAAAAAAGAATATGCTTACGTGCGAAACGATGAAGAAGCGGTCGCGGTTGCCGAAAACACGGTTGATCTTTGCGATTATCTTTACCGATTGCATTTGGACGGAAAGCTTCAGCTCGATTTCAATCCTGTTCGGTGTACGGTCGGTTATCACGCACCATGTCGGACATTGGCACTCACAGGCGAATCGGTTGCGCTGGCGACTCCTGCCCAGGAACTGCTTCATCTTGTTCCCGGCTTGAATGTTAATCGCATTGAGCGAGGATGTTGCGGACTGGCCGGCGGTATTGGTTTGATTGGCGCCAATCACAAAATGACGCTTAAGCTCGGTATGCCGCTTACGCTTGCTCTTCGCGACAGTGCTATTGCCGTGGGTTCCACCGAATGCAATTCCTGTAAACTCCAATTGGAGCAGCGAATCGACAAGCCTATTTTGCATCCGGTCAAAATACTTGCTTACGCCTACGGACTCATGCCTGAACTTGGCCCACTTCTTGCGAAACTGCAATAGAAACCGGCGCGGCAGCGGCGGTCGATGGAGGTTAGGAAACGTCAATGCTTTATCGTCCTTTGAAATACTTGTTTGTTTTTTTGCTTGGCCTGCTTATTGTACCGGTCATGGTACTTCCCCCGGAAGGGGCGTTTCGCGATGGTGCTTTTTCTATATCATTTTTGCTTTGGTTTTTATTATTGCCCTTGGCTGTGTTTCTTTTAGCTCAAATTGCCGGTAATCCTTCCCTGGCGTGTAAACGGGCAGACTCGTCGTTGCCTGTATTTGCCGTGGGCGGCCGAAACAAATTCTGTATTGCCGACGCGGCAGTCCTTGCGTTTTTGTGTTGGATCATATTTTCTCTGATTGCCATGCTTGCCCGGGACGGAGGAAATTTGCGCTATGCGATTAATTCGGTTTCGCTCTATTTTTTTATGGTCTATGTCTATTTTCTGATTCGTGTTTCCCGTGCGATTCTTTCGCCTGTTTTGCTTTTGGCCCTGTTTGCGGCGATATGTGTGATGTGTCTTACGGAATCGTTTTCGGGACTGTATGCCTACCTGATTCGTGATCCGGCGTTTCGTCAAAGCTGGTTGGAAAACTCCGAGGAATTATTGCGAAACAGCGGCATGTTCTATCCGGAAGGCTCGCCGGAACGCATCCTGCTTGAAAACAGAATTTTAGGGAGTTCCGAACCGCTTGGAACTTACGGACTGGCCAATACGCTTGCGGGGGTACTGCTTCCGGTCCTGGTTGCGCTTGCCGGCCTTGTCTGTATCGCGATTGGTTCGACTCTGCGATATCGCAAGTCCGAAGCGGCTGCCCGGTCAACATCCGACGGCAACCCAACTCATTGTCCGGAGCAACCGCGCAAATCGCTTGTGTCGTTTTTTGTCCTTGCTTTTGTGGTGTTTGCTCCTTTGTTCTGCGTATTGATTTTGACGAAGAGCCGAACAGGGATACTTGCTTTTCTCTTTGGCTGTTTTTTGTTTGTACTCGGATTGATTTTAAGACACAGGTTTGTTGATCGTTCGGTCAGTGTACCCGTTTCGTCCGGTGAATCCACGATGGCCGAAGCGACGGCGGAGAGCGGAGGGCCGCAAGGGACGAAGAGCCGCAAGGTTTCGTCTTTGTTCGTTTTTGGACTGGTCGTTGTCTTGCTGGTGGGGATTTCGATTTTTTTGGCGTTTCGACGCAATATCATTGACCGGGAAGTTTTTACCGAAGCCGGAAAGTCGCTCGGGTACCGGCTCGACTATTGGCGCAGTTCCGCGGCCATGATTGCCGATTATCCCTGGTTCGGAATAGGGCCGGGCAGTTTCCAAACCCGTTATCCGTCGTACATGATGCCACTGGCAAGCGAAGTGATTGCCGATCCGCACAATTTCGTTTTTGAGTTGGGTGCTCTGTTCGGTTTGCCGGCATTGCTGCTCTTTTTACTCTTTTTTGTACTGGGCTGTCCGATTCCGTTTTTGTCCAGACTGAATCAAAACGGCTGGTTTGTCGCGACCGGGGTTCCAGACAGGGTTCAAGCTCCTGTTGTGGAAGATTCCAGCCAGAAAACATCGTCGCGCAAAAAAGGTCGTGTCAAATCACAGCAACCGAAATTGATTTCCGACGCCGGTACTTCGC
>JAQVID010000573.1 GCA_028695865.1 Thermoguttaceae bacterium
CGTCAAAAGTCGGTATTCCCACCTCAAACGTTGGGCCGTTTTTCACCATTCGTTTACGAAGTTTGCGGACTTCTTCAAGGGTCATGTCTTTTACGGCCCCCGTTCCATTTGTCACGCGGTCAACGGTCGGATCGTGAAGGACGATCAGTTGGCCGTCTTTTGTGAACTTGACGTCGAACTCGACCATTTGAACGCCCATGCGAGCCGCCGTTCGCAGGGCCGGAACGGAATTGGCGGGAAAAACCGTATTGGCTCCCTGGTGTGCGCAGATACCACGAGTAGGTAATGCCGGTTCGACACCAAAGAGCATCGCGGGCAATAAAAACAGGAACAGTGTTATCGCAATTCGTTGCAGTTTCATTGGTTCATTCTCTTTTCTTTTCAAATAAATATTTTAATTCGGTTTGCTTGATTTTTTGTGTTGTGCGGTCTGAATTCTTCCCTCTGTTATCCGAAGCTTAACGGGGAATCCATTATCGAAAATTGAGGGACCGGCGTATAAATATTGTAGTACGGATGTGCAATATACGCAACAGTATAGGGCGGTTGAATAATCTTTCTTGTAATACTTGATACTTACTCGCAAAGCTCCGTGTGAATTACTGAAACAATATTTCCACCGGGTTTCTTCAAGACCCGGTTCGATTTTCTTTTCGATGTTTGTATAGATTGCAGTCTGGAAAATCTTGGTCTGGACCATGTTGCCTTTACGTTTGCCTCCAATATCGTCCTGATCGACAGGGCTGGAAAAGACCTGATTCTTTCTCGCCGCTTTATACTGCCGATTATTTGCGCCGAAGATCACGGGACGGACCAAATCGGTCAAAAACCAGACCGGGGACTCATGCCCGAAGATTCCGCGAAAAATTTCGCCGTCACATAACGATATTCCAAAATTCATAACGATACACCAAATTTTATAAATCACCTGACGGCCTGATTGGTTTCAAACGGTAATATGGTAAACGGTAACATGGTAAACGGTAACATGATAAACGGTAACTGGTTCATACGACGTCCTGGTTGCTTGCGTGTTACCAGCTTAATGATCTATTCTTCACATTTCAGCAGAAAAATCAAGTCCATTGTGCCAAAATAAGTGAAGTTTTTAAAAATGAATCAGACGGTAATTTGTCCATTTTTATTTTATATTGAATAGTGTCCCATCTGAATATTTGAACATAATACATACAGCGATAGAAAAAGGAATTGCAGTGTTGGGTCACAATTATGCCGGTATTCCTTGATTTTTCGTGTTGCGCGGTCTGAATCCTTCTCTTTGGCATTGACTTTAGGAAACCTCTCGCGGAGACGCAGAGGAGAAGAGGCGTACAGGAGAGGATGAAACACCGGTTTGTTTCGCTGACTTATATTCCTTTTTTCTTCCAGAATTACATTTATCATTCATAGGCATATCACGAGTGATGCTCAACTTAATACGCGGCCTGAATTTCTCCCTGTTTTCCGAAGACAAACGCGGAGCAAGTCTCCGAAAATTGGGGTATCAGTCGTATATTCGGTAGTATATTCGGTAGTATATAAGGATCGTTGTCGTGAACGTGGAACAGACAGGTTTTTCAGCCAGAACGTCCTGCCGTTGCTTTTTCGAACAATAGCCGGATTCTGGTTGCGCAGTCGGAGGGCACCGCGATTGGTATTTGAATAGACCACTTGTGCAATTGTAATCGTTTGCTTGGCGTAATCGTTTGCTCGGAACAGCTTTGTTGTCAGCACCTGTTCTTTGCTTTGATGATCGTAAGTGGTTACACCGAATAGTTGAGACGATGGTAATTTTGAATCCATCGTACGCAAAGGCGACACGGAACGATAGATCAATATCATTTTCGCAAGGCAGGCTTTCGATAAAAGAAGCGAAGAGCAGGTATTTTTGGAATCTTTTATATAAGTGTTCTACTTTATCTATTCGATCCGCATTTCCTATTTACAATGTGTTTTTCGGTTTATTTCTTCTAAATGTCCTATGACGCCATTTCAATCCAGCAATAAATAAATAGTTGTTTCATTCATGCAATAGTGTGCGGTAATGTCGCTGAAAGCAAAGAAAAAATTTCTTTCGCGGCTGTCCCACCTCTTGACGAGTAAGAATCGCGTGATATACTTTTTGCATGATTCGACGAGAGAATGATTCGTCTCTTGTCTATCGCAACATGGGGGATTAGCTCAGTTGGGAGAGCGTCTGGCTGGCAGCCAGAAGGTCATCGGTTCGAGCCCGTTATCCTCCACTCTTTATTTTTTAACTCTTTATTTCTTTGACTTTTTAATTCTTTGACTTTTGATTCTTGTTTTTATAGGATTTTGCCACCTGTTCACTCTCTGGTGGTTAAGCTGCGCAAAGAACGTTCCGTCAGGCGGAAATTCATCAAGTCCGTATATGGAGCGAGTGTAACGAGCGCAATTAGGGGGTGAGCGGTTCGAATGAGTCGCAATATTCCGTAATTCCGGTCATGCGAGACCGGAATTACGGAATTGGTTTTTGGGGGGATCGCATAGCAGGGGTACGGCTGGCGCCGAACCCCTGCCTACCATACGGAAACCCCTACGGGGTTGCTCCGCTGCAAGACGCGGAGTGTAAAACAGAGTTTTCGATTGTAAAAATCGTGGAGCTCTTTCAAAGCGTAAAGGTCGAACCGGGAGCAAGCTCCCGCGTTACCCTTATTTAACGCACACAAAAGCGCCGGCAAGCCGCCGCACTCCAAAATGTCCCCTACGGGGTTAGATTTTTTGGGGGGAAACACGATATGATTTCGGCGGAACGCATAGCAGGGGTACGGCCTGGCGGCCGAACCGGGTGCCTACCATACGGGAACCGTTTGCGGGGTTGGATTTTGGAGAATCGGCGTTGGCGTCAAATTTGCGTGACACAATTTAGGGTATGATGAAAATTCATCAAGCCCGTATATGGAGCGAGTGAAACGAGCGCAATTAGGGGGTGAGCGGTTCGAATGAGTCGCAATATTCCGTAATTCCGGTCATGCGAGACCGGAATTACGGAATTGGTTTTTTGGCGGAACGCATAGCAGGGGTACGGCTGGCGCCGAACCGGGTGCCTACCATACGGAAACCCCTACGGGGTTGGGATTTTGGAGAATCGGCGTTGGCGTCAAATTTGCGTGACACAATTTAGGGTATGATGAAAATTCATCAAGCCCGTATATGGAGCGAGTGAAACGAGCGCAATTAGGGGGTGAGCGGTTCGAATGAG
>JAQVID010000574.1 GCA_028695865.1 Thermoguttaceae bacterium
TAACACATTCTAAAGACGCTTTTGTCGAAATGAGTTGTTTTTGTGTTGATAATCCTACAACAGAATCCTTGCTAAACAAACTGTCTGAGTTACGTAAACATGACAATTCTATGTATTTTCCAAGCTTACTCATCGCCATTTCTCCCAGTGTCCCCGACAGCGACGATGCGAATCTTATCGCAAAGGCCACGAATTGTCCGTCGCCCTACCGAATGCCGGGAGCCGTCTACGGTTCAGGCTTCTTCACGACTTATTTCATGACCGAATTACCTCCCAATACACCCTGGTGTGCCGGATACTCGGAATGGCCGGACGATAATACCGCCATGCCCTCGGCAAGCAGTTATCATTCAGGGGGTATTAACGCGGCGATGGTTGACGGAAGTGTGCGTTTCATTTCGGATACCATTGACGCGGGTAATCCCAATACATCCATTTCCAGCGACGGCCAAAAGCGTATTGGCGAAAGCTATTGGGGTATTTGGGGATCGCTGGGAAGTATCAACGGCGGTGAAAGTACGGCACTCTAATATAAGGTAAAAGGTCTTTTTCGGGGAAGTAAAAACGGGATACTTATACTGCGGTGAAGAGCACGCGGATGCTTTCGCGCAATCCGGCGATGAGTGCGACTCCACCGCGTGAACTCTGCTTTTCTTTCCGCGTAAAGGGACGAATCAACGATACAAGCGGTTTCGGTACGCTAAATAGAAGCTCATGTGTTGGCCGTATTTCTGAACACGATTCCCCAAAATCACCGCCCCGTAGAAAATAAATTTGGGGTGTAGCGGTCGAACGCCCCGATTGGACTTGAAGAACAAGAAAAAACCGGAAAGACCAAAACGTCAACAAACAGGTAGTACAAAATAAATCGTAACACTTTATACCATTGTGAATCGTACCGGGAATAAACTGTAAATCATGAGTTTCTCCCAAGACTCAACCTCGTAATGGTTTGTGTATTTACACAAGATTTTTTGTTCGTTCGCCCGTTTAGTCTTTCCGATATTCGTAACGATAATGCCGTCGGCTGTTTTCCAGCCGATTACGGAAGCAGCTCACATTCCCAATTCAATTGTTGCAACTGCAACGTTGTTTCGCGAAGTTCTTTGGAAAGCCGGTCTATTTGCTTCTGCAACCATTTCGGTTCAATCGTGGAGACCAGCTTGATTTCTTTATTCGAATATCGCGTCACGTCGATTTGGGCCGCGTCGTATACAGAGCGCAAGACCGAAACCTTGAGCGAAAGCGATTCTCTTCGGGCAATCAATTCAGCAGGCGTTTTGCCCGTTGCGCCCGGCTGGCAATTTGTCCGATTGATTTGCATGATCAAGCGTTCCTGTTCGTTGAGCAGATCATTGAGTTGGCGCAAAAGAACATCCGGTTTTTTTATCGGAGCAGAACGCCGAAGGGAACATTGCCAGTTAGAAAATCTGTCTGGAATCGCCCGGGCAATAGCTGCTCTTCGTATTAAAGCCTCGGCAAGTTTCATATTGTTTTTCTCCTGTTTGAAACAGACCTTTCGCCACCGCTACAGTTCAACACACCAGTTGTATTTCTGAATCACGGTATCGATTTGCTCAAGCTGAACATTGAACTGTTCTATTTGCTCAGACAATTTTGCGGGACTGGATTCCCTTCGAAAAAAGAATTGCTTGTCGAAACCAACGGCAGACAACATTTGTTCGTAAAAATCCAATTTCCGGGCAAGTTGTTCTTTTCGAACAAGCAGATCAGCCAATGTTCCGGAATCAACTCTTGTGGTTTGATTCGCAACGATTATTTGATTGGTCAAGGTTTCGTACTGGCTCAAAACGCGGTCAAGTTCCGACAAGAGTTCTTCCGGCTGTTCGCCCGGGGTATCTCCTTCCTGAACTTTTGCGTTTCTGACCAGACGCGCACGCAACTGATCAATTCGCTTTCGCAAATCACTTTTTAAAACGAGCGCTTCGGCAAGTTTCATATGCAACTCCTTTCAAATTCCAGACACACAACCTCACAGGCAAGTTGGGAAAACCAATCGCAAAAGCAGCTTGTAAAACACCGGACTTTTCGATGAGAGCTTTCCGATACTCCGTTTTTACGAATGCCTGATGAATGGTTTTTGGTCTATTTTCCCGAATATGTTGTTTGGGTTTGCGAACAGGTTTTCGGCGGATTCGTGAAAAAGTTCACGATCAGCGTTGGGTCTTTGAGTGAATGCGGATGATGGTCATGTCCTGGTTTGAGGACAAGCTCGACGATTCCCCCGTCTTTTTTCATCCGTTCCCAAAGAACTTTACCGTTCAATTCGTATGGTATCACGGAGTCTGACGTTGCGCACATGAGCAAGATCGGAACATGGTTTTGAATCAGCGGCTGATAGGCGTCGACCGGATTGTACTTGTATGCTTTGGCTTCGTCGTCCGACTTGAACTCATAAGCGCTCATGAGCATGTCCCAGTTTTTGTTCCTGCTTTGGGAAGCCGGCCGACGCAGTGGCGACGACGGCAGGGCCCTTATATCAAGCACCGGATTATCAATATAGATTGGTCCAACTTTGTCGGCATGGGCAATGGCCCAATTCATATTGGTAATGCCGCCAAGACTCATTCCGATCAAGCACGGCTTGGGGTCGAATCCTTTTTCCTTGACAAGGAAATCATAAAGTACATTTCGCTGAGCAACCTGTTTCGGGGAGCCGGACGAATCGGTGCACTTGATAAACGCGATATGATATCCCCGGGCAAGCATGGCCAGTTCGGTTTGCGGTTCGTGTCCGAAATAAACGGCTCGCCATACCCAGCGGCGTTTCGGGTCAACTTTTTGGGGGCAGACTATGTTCACCGGACGCTTACCGTATTGGCCGCAGTCCAAATCGAATGAATACATGGTGTACCCGTTCCATTGTGTTTTTGTCCCGGGAAAGGTCATATCGTCGCCTTGGACAGGAATCGCCGTTACGCCAAAGACAAAAACCATGGCAAGCGTCATCACCGAAACAGAGCGTTTCATTTTTCCTCCTTGTTGAGAAAACATATCTTATTATGCAGGAAACGACATTGAGTCGTTACATGACTTGATTAAGGATCGGCGGACGAGGTCGGGTTGGAAGGGGCATCGCTTGGCTGCGAATCGGGATTCAAAACAGTATGCTTCGGGTGAAGCATTTGTTCGGACAGGAACGGCAGCAGAATCGAGGAATCCTGCCCGTGCTGAATAGAGACTTTTTGCCCAATTTTTCGA
>JAQVID010000575.1 GCA_028695865.1 Thermoguttaceae bacterium
GTTATTGGCATTTCCGCCGGAATCTGGCAGACCTGGCTCTATTATCATACGGCTCCTTCGGGCTATTTGGTCGTCAATTTCGACGATATGGGCATTAACCCGAAAACAGGCAAAATTCCCGATCATATTGCCGAACTCGATAACCGTAAAATCTATGTCCGCGGATACATGTACCCAACCAACCGCCAGTCCGGAATCGAAGATTTCACGATGGTTCGAACCTTGGCCCACTGCAAATTCTGTTCCCCGGGCACCAACCCGGCGGACATGATCGCAGTAGAACTTGAAAAAGGAATGGCGGTCAACTTTCGCGCCAACAAGCCTGTTTTTGTTGGCGGTATTCTTCACGTCGATACAAACTTCAAATCGGGTGAAATTCCTTATTCCATTGAGGCTAACATTTTCAGGTAATATGAAACGATACATTGCACGCTATGGGGCCATGCGTCTCCTTGGAATTTTTGCTCATTCCGCCGAAGACTCCAATCTCTTCCACGGAACGAAAGTTATTGTGCGTACAAGTCGCGGCCTTGAAACCGCTATCGTCTTGTGCGAAGCAACTGCTGAAGCAATTGCCGAACTTCCGCCCGAGATGGAAGAAAATCGGCTCATTCGAATCATGACGCTTACCGATGAAAACGAATCCCGAAAAATCCGGGAAGGCGAAAGAGACGATTTCTTTCGGTGTCAGGCCATTGTCAAACGAATGAAAATCGGAATGGACCTCGTTCGGGTTGAACATATTTTCGGCGGTGAACGGCTCATTGTATATTATGTCGCCGAAGGACGAATTGATTTTAGGGAACTCGTTCGTGTTCTTGCCTCGGAGTTCCAAACGCGAATCGAAATGAAACAGATCGGCGTTCGCGACGAAACGAAACTGGTCGCGGATGTCGGCGACTGCGGGCGCGAAGTTTGCTGTAATTCCTATCTGATCGCCATGCCGCCTGTCTCCATGAAAATGGCCAAGCTGCAAAAAGCGACTCTCGACCCCACCAAGATTTCCGGCCGTTGCGGACGTCTGAAATGCTGCTTGCGTTACGAGTACGACGTCTATCGCGAAATCGTTTCCATTCTGCCGCCTGTTGGCAAGTTGGTCTCGACTCCCGATGGAAATGGTCGTGTTATTTCACAAGAGCTTCTTGCCAAAAAAGTCGTCGTCGAGCTTTTGGCCGACCATACTCGCAAAACTTTTGACGGAGTCGATGTCGCACTCTTGCCGATGCGATCAACCGACGATGGAGAAAAAAGAACCAACGACCGCTTTAGACGCGACCGGACTCAATCGGACCGAACTTGTAATCGCAATTCCGATAAAGAGTCCGACGATGAGCCTGCCAGTGATCCGGATAACGATCCGGACGACTCTCCAATATCCTAAGCAAAAAAACACTTTGTTTACGTTTTCGTGTCGTGCGGCCGCAGCCCCCCGTTTTCCGAAGGTAAACGGGGAACAATCGCCGAAAAATGAAGAATCGGTAGCGAAAATACGGTTTGTTTACGTTTTCGTGTCGTGCGACCGCAGCCCCCCGTTTTCCGAAGGTAAACGGGGAACAATCGCCTGAAAATGAAGAATCGGTAGCGAAAATACGGTTTGTTTACGTTTTCGTGTCGTGCGACCGCAGTCCCCCGTTTTCCGAAGGTAAACGGGGAATAATCGCCTGAAAATGAAGAATCGGTAGCGAAAATACGGTTTGTTTACGTTTTCGTGTCGTGCGGCCGCAGCCCCCCGTTTTCCGAAGGTAAACGGGGAACAATCGCCTGAAAATGAAGAATCGGTAGCGAAAAAACGGCAATCTCACGCAAAATCAACATGATTCGCTGTTCTCATAGAGTCAATGTTTTTTATACTGTGATACTCTAAAAGACTTTTCTCCATGACAGTGGGGCCAATATGGGGAGTACTGGAGCGCGCAGCGCTTTTTTAACGATTTTGCTCCTGCAGACTTTTCTCAATGTCGTCCCCAGTCGTCATTGGTAATAGAAACATCGGCGGTTGTGCCTGCGCGTAAGGTTAACACGATTACGGTCCGTGAAATGATCTTGCGAACATCAGATTATAACGATTAGCAAGACCGCAAAAGATAGAAGACGTTGGCAATTTTCCTATAATATTCACAAGAACACGCACTCTGCGGACGATAACTATATTATCAAGACATTGTAATTTACGCATTCAATGCACTTTATATATTTTTAACATTATTTCCCCCTGTTGTTAAACAAAGCGCATTCTTTCAGGTATATAAAAGATGGTAATCAGCAATATTACTTCGATTGAAACTCTTGATGAGCTTCAACGTTTCGTTTACAGTACCCTATGCAACGATCATGAATTATTACTCAACGCGTTTCCGACAAGTGAAACGGTGATTCGAGATTCACATGGCAGTGGTTGTGGCATGATGTTTTGTCTGCACGGTCCGAGAACGACCCAATTTTCCGCGATTTGGGAAAAAGAACATAATCGAGTTCTTTTTTACGGGCCGTGCGGACGTCGATACCAGCAGGTCACTTTGGAAGAATCGCCTGTAAGCAGTGTCGAGTTTTAAGCAAGTCGTTCCTGGAATGACGGAAAAGGATGGACGCTTTTCCCCGGACGGCATTCCACATTTTCAGTAAGGAAATAAAAATGTTGGTTCTTTCGCGCTATGAAGGTCAGACGATTCAAATTGGCGATCATATTACGATCACAGTTGTGCGTGTCAACGGAAGCAAAGTCAGAATTGGAATTGAAACGACCGACAAGCTTCCCATCCTTCGCGGTGAATTACTCAATCACGACTCCACGGCAACGGTCGTCGAATTTCCAACTTCTCAGGCTCTTCAAACAGCTCAATTGCAAGTCGGTTGACACTGTTATCCGGTCGCGCCGCGCCAAACACAAATCATGAACACAACAGGTATGATTTACCGGCACATGGATTCGCTAAATATTGTGTACGCGGTTATTACTTGCTTCTTCGTGCCGCGCGACCTGAATTCCCATACGTATTAGCTTAAGCATCGCTCATGAAAACTCAATGAGTTGAAAAAGTAATCCATTGGGGAAAAAGGAGCAAAAGGCAAGCGAAACAAACCGGTGTTTTCTCCTTGCCCCCCCGCGCCCCTGCCAGTGGCACAATCTAAAGTTCCTGCACAGCAGTCGGGTATTTATGAATACCGGCCGAAACTGCCAGAGGTATAATTCTAAAGTTCATGCTAATGAACGAGC
>JAQVID010000576.1 GCA_028695865.1 Thermoguttaceae bacterium
AAAACGTATTCCGTTGCCGACCTGGTAACGAGCATTCCGAATTTCAACGGATTGAATTCACCGTTCTCGATGCAAGCGCAGTTCGATCGGGCATTCAATAATGTTTCGCGACGCGGCCTTCCTTCGAGCTCGGCCAATACGATCCCCGGCCTGGCTTCCAATCCGCTTGGCAGTAACACCATGGTTTCGCCCGACATTCTGGCTCAGATTGCTTCGGCGGGTGGTGGTGCTTCCCAGTTCAGTACCGGAGACAGCAAGGGCGCAACCGGTGGTTCGGCAGACCCGAGTGCCTTGATTGATTTGATCGTTGCGGTCGTTGATCCGGAATCGTGGGCTGAAGTGGGCGATCCTTACTTCTTCCCCCTGACCAACGCGCTTGCTATTCGTCAGACAGAAGAAAACCACGAAGAAATTCGCGACCTGCTCGAAAAACTGCGGTCCATGCTTGACCTGCAAATCGCGGTTGAAGTCCGGTTCATTACAATCAGTGATGAATACTTCGAACGAATCGGCGTCAATTTCAACGTCAGTTTCAAAACCGACGCCCCATCCAGTGATGATTCCAACAACAACAATAACAATAACAGCAGCAGCGGCAACAGCAACAGCAACAGCAACAGTAACAGCAACAGTAACAGCAACAGTAACAGCAACAGTTCCTCGTTATCACCTTCCGGGAATGGTATTTTCGGTCTTATGACCTCCGACATGGCCGGTGGTAAGCCGTTTACCGAAAACCTGAACGTCAACTTCTCGCAGAACAGTTACGGAATGGCGATTCCGCAATTCGGTAACTACGATCCTTCGGTTGGTGCACAAATGGGATTTGCCATCCTGAGCGATATCGAGTCGTACTTCTTCATGAGTGCGGCTGAAGCTGACCGACGGTCCAACATTTTACAGGCACCGAAAGTGACCATGTTCAATGGACAACAAGCGACTGTCAGTGACCAAACAGATGTTCCTTATGTTTACACGGTCATCCCGGTCGTCGGTGAGTTTGCTGTCGCGCAACAGCCGGTTGTTACCGTGATTAACGAAGGCCAGTTCATGACCGTTCAGGCGGTTGCTTCCGAAGATCGACGCTTCGTCCGTGTTACCGTGTCTCCGTACTTCAGCAAAATTACGGACAAAGACCGAACATTCCGTTTTGAAGGAAGCGACACGATCGTGACCAGCAGTACATCCGCCTCGAAGGGAAGCGAAGAAACCTCCAACGTAACCGATGAACGCGAAGATCAAAGCAATGCCCAATACGTCAGTACCGGCACCACGGTTCAGTTGCCTATCACCACGAACTTCAATGTCTCCACGACCGTGAAAGTTCCTGATGGTGGAACAGTCCTCCTGGGCGGTATCAAGCGTCTGAGCGAAGGTCGTAACGAAGGCGGTGTTCCGATACTTGACAAAATACCTTACCTCAAACGTCTCTTCACCAACTCGGCCATTGGCCGCGAAACAACAAGCCTCATGATGATGGTCACCCCACGTATCATTATTCAGGAAGAGGAAGAAGAGTACGTCATGGGTACTGGAAATCAATGATCGGCCCCAACCATTCCGGTTCTTCGGACCAGAATGGCTTAAGCGGACAACACAATGACTTAAGCAGACAAAACGACCCACAATGGGTCGTTTTTCGTTTCTTGCCGCTTCAGGTCCCCGGGTTGACCGATGAGACCTGCCGCATACAAGACCCAAAGATCAAATATCATGGTTGGCAATGTTTCACACTTGTGAGAAATCGCTCTGCAAGGTTATCCCCGGCAGTGTCAATCAATGAAAGTTGTACCCCCATGTCATACTTGTAAACGGAGAGATATTCTGTAACGCAACAGGACCCCCACTGGTCTTTCAATCCGATTACGGTAGAATAAATCTTTTCCTCATTTGTATTCCTAAAACCGCCCTTCAAGCAGGATTCCACATGCAACAGATACAAAAAGTCGCGTTGATTCCGGCCTATAAACCGCCAGACGCTCTGGTTGGTGTTGCGCGGGCTTTGGCCGAAAAAGGGTTTCGACTCATTGTGATCGATGATGGTAATGGCGAGGAATACGCTCCGATTTTTAACGAAGTTGCCCACTGGGCCATGGTTCTTCATCACGAAATAAACCGGGGTAAAGGACGGGCAATTAAAACGGGGCTTGATTATCTTGTTCACGAAGGCAATACAGATAATATGGTCGTCGTGACGGTCGACGCGGACGGTCAACACCGACCGGAAGATGTGCTTCGAGTCACACAGGCGGCGATTGACAACCAGGCAACTTTGATTACCGGGCGACGCGACGGCGGTTCCCATGTTCCGATCCGAAGCAAAATAGGAAACGCGATTACCCGCTGTGTTTATCGCTGTGTTACCGGGCGATGTGTCACCGATACGCAGACCGGGCTTCGAGCGTTCGATTCTTCTTTACTCTCTTTTATGCAACGGGTCAGTGGTGAACGCTATGAGTACGAAATGAACGTACTCCTGGAATGTTCCGCAAAGTCCATTCCCATTGTCGAAGTTCCGATTGAAACTGTTTATTTCGACGAAAACGCGTCGTCTCATTTCTGTTGGCTCAAAGATTCTGTTCGAATCTATTGGGAAGTCGTTCGATTTGCTCTTTCTTCGATGGCCGGTTTCCTCGTGGACTACGGACTGTTTTGTTTGCTGATCATGTTGACTCATCGGCTGGGTACCGTATCGAGTATCATTATTGCCAACGTCGGAGCTCGCATCGTCAGTGCTTCGGTCAATTTCTTCCTGAACAAGAAATATGTGTTTGGCAATCGGGCCGGAATTCTAAAAACCGCCATCGGATACTTTTCACTTGCTGTCGGCATTCTCATCGGCAATACGCTTGTTTTGAGGCTGCTTGTTCAAAGCTGTCGCGTCAATAAATTTTTGGCCAAGTTGCTTACCGAAGCGGCGTTCTTTTTGATCAGTTGGCTCGTGCAACATTTTTTCGTTTTCCGCAGAACTTCTGAAACCCGGCTGTAACATGGCGGAACCAACTCCTGTACCATCGCAAAAACCGACGTTTCCGGCTCGTCTTCTGCCGCTGGAATGCGCGTTTGTGATACTCATGTGGATTCATCCCGATAACCGGATACTGACAGGCCTGACCATTCTCGCGGCTGCCTGCCTTTGCGGCTTCCTGTTTCAATTTCGACTCATGGATTTCCGCCATGGACGCTGGTGCTCAAGGCTGGTTCATCTTGCCG
>JAQVID010000577.1 GCA_028695865.1 Thermoguttaceae bacterium
TGCCTCCCTCCAGAACGCTTTTAGACATGCGTCTTGGGTTAAGCTTATAAAGTAAGGAGTGAGTTTTTAGTCGAATCCATCAAATACGCTTTCTCTGGTCTGTATACTGACAGTTATTCAGATTCAGAATACTTCGTAAAGTTTTCTGCCTGTTCCAAAACCTTTTCAAATACCTCTTCATCCCATTCGGGAGGATAACCATTGTTATAGAGCAAAACTGTTAAATCCATATTCAACTGGTTTTTGATATCGTCACGAGTTGACCAATCCGTAAATTGGGACTTGTCGTCGACAAGTTCTTTTATTTTTTTCGCCAGAATAAGGCATTTATCATCGGCATAAGGAAAGCCATGATCGTCTCTGACCTTTACGAGAATATCGTAAAAGGCCTTTTCTTCATAGGTAATCCCCAATTCTTCGAATGATTCCTTATCCTCATGTAAGTCGTTGATTATTCTAAGTATTTCATCGGATAATCCATCAACAAAATCTGCAACAACGTTACTGGTAAAAACGAAATTATCACGCATGTTGTACTTATCAATTACTTGCTTTAACCTTTCTTCAAACTCTTTCGCTTTGACCTTATTGGTTTTCCCATAGACAGAAATCGCTTTACGGAGCAATTTTATCAAGGCGTTAAACTTGCTGATCGGCAAGTGGACTGAATCCAGTTTTTCCGCAAATTTATCACTAAATATATCTTCAGGATCGTTTGCGTTAACAATATCTTCAACGCCGGAACAGGTGATGGCACGCCTGACCATCTCTTCCACCGTTCGGTTCATTATTTCTGCATCTGGCGTGTCTCCTTTTGTCATCTTGTAAATAATCGAACGAACTGCCAAATAAAATTGAGCTTTCGTTGTCTCTTCATCCGTCAGTTCTCCAGAGGGAAAACATATTTCATAGGCCGATTTCAGGATGCGAGAAAGGATCATAAATCGGCTTTCCATGTCTTTTCGCTCTTGTATATATTCCGATGACCTATTCAAACACAGAAGCCTTTCAACAGGATTGCCCTGAAAAAAGGACGATGAATCGAAATTGACAAGAAGAGCGTCAATCAATGCCAGATGATTTCTAAAGACGGTCAACGATTGCGATAGTTCTTCGATAGAACCTTCCTGATCGCTACCGTATTTTTTCATGGCCTGCAACATGTGTTCATAAATACCGATATAATCCACTATGAGTCCTTTGTCTTTTCCTTCAAAAACTCGGTTGACTCGGGAAATGGTCTGAATCAAGGAATGCTTTTGCAGCGGTTTATCGATATACATAACGGCAAGGGACGGAATGTCGAATCCGGTAATCCACATATCCACTACGATGGCAATTTTGAAGTTGGAATTGTTGTCTTTGAACTGTCTATCCAGTGTTTGGCGATATTCCTTCGTTCCGCACACGTCATACAGTTCATTTTCGTCGTCCATTCCACGAGTAGCGACCATGTTGATCTTGGGAAGATGAATAAGTTTCTGAAGTTGCTCTTCAGTTAGTTCCGATTCATCTTCTGCTTTTTTCGGTTCACTCCATTCCGGTCGAATTATACTGATTTCCTTTAGAAGAGTAAAGGCCAAACGGCGATCCAAACACACAATCATCGCTTTTTGCACTATTCCCGGTTTTTCAGAACAAAGCGTCTCATAATGAGTGACAATATCCATTGCGACACGATTGATTCTATCGGGATTTTCCAGAATACATCGCATACTGCTCATTGCCCGTTTGCTCTGTTCAATCTGTTCCGGATTGGAACCTTGTTCTTCACATTGGTCGTAATATTTCTGAATATTTTGAACTTCCTCGCCTGACAAGAGAGCTCTGGCCAATCGGGGCTCGTAGGCAATCCGAACGGTTATACCGTCGTCGCTGGATTCTTTCATGGTGTAACTGTCAACCACATCGCCGAAGACCGTAATGGTTTCGTCGATAGGCGTTCCAGTGAATCCGCAATAGGTAGCATTGGGAAAGCTGTCCCGCAAATACTTGGCAAAACCGAATGTCGTAAAGACGCCTTTATCTGTTGTCTTCAATTTTGCGCCGACTCCCGTTTGAGTTCGGTGTGCTTCGTCAGAAATGCAGATGATATTATTTCGTTCGGAAAGAAGTCCAGTACTTTCGCAGAATTTTTGAATGGTCGTGATATAAACGCCGCCGCTTGGCTTTCCGTTTAACGTTTCTCGCAAATCCTGACGCGTTTCTATACTGCGAACGTCCTTTTCGTGAAAATACCGTTTGGCCGTAACGAACAGTCCGGAGGTCAGGGAGTCCAAATCTTCGCGGTCAACGATGATAATTATTGTCGGATTATTAAATGTTTCACGCTCACGAAGAATAAGCAGCCGGGCAAGAAAAAGCATCGTAAAGGTTTTTCCGCAACCGGTCGCCCCGAAATAGGTTCCTCCTTTGCCGTCACCTTCCGGTCGAATGTGTTCTTTTATGTGCTGAAGCATTTTATACGCGCCAAAGAACTGCGGATAGCGAGTGATAATGGCTTCGTTTTTTTTGCTATCGTCAGGATAAAAGATAAAATCCTGCATGATTTTGAGAATTCGATCATGCGCAAAAGCCCCTTTAATCAAGGAGAGAAGCGAGCCGATTCCCTCTGTCGCCCTTTCGTGGTCGTTGACCTTGTTCCAGGCATAGTAATATTCATAGGGAGTGAAAATACTACCCATTTTCGTATTGACGCCATCACTAATAACGGAGAGAAAACAATATTTCATCAACTTGGGAATATCGCGACAATAGCGTATTGTAATTTGTTTCCAAGCGTCAGCAATGGTCTTACCTTCCTCGATCGCGGTCTTTAACTCAATGATCGCCACGGGGACGCCATTGACGAACAAAAGTACGTCTGGACGGCGGAGCTTTTCCCCCTGAACGGAAAATTGATTAACCACTTTGAAAATGTTATTCGACGGTTTCTCAAAGTCAATATAGTTTATATGAACGGCGATTTTTTGAGAATTATCACGAACGAGGTCGAATCCTTCATTCACAAGGCGAAACGCTTCCCGATTTCCTTCGTACAACGGCGTAGCAGGAATCAAATCCAAACGGCTAACGATTCGGGCGATTTCATTTTCTGTGAGCGATTCGCAAGCGTATTGGCTTGAGAGAAAAGAACGCAGATCGTCTTCCAGAAGAATACTCTTATAAGAACGGTGAATACTCTCGCCGGAAACATAAGCGTAACC
>JAQVID010000023.1 GCA_028695865.1 Thermoguttaceae bacterium
TCGGATATGGCAGGCGGCTCCAGTGGTCGGAAATATTGTTCGGCGAAGATTTCGTTTATTTGGTCACGCCATTCTCGCCGCTTTGCGAGACCACTTAGCGTCGAGCGATACAGCTTGCCTGATATCTCCTCATACTTACGATTCCATTTGGTCTGCGCCGCAACGTGCGTTTTTCTTATGACATCGTCCGATTCGCTCTGGGACACATTTTTTGTATTCGCGACGAAAGCTTGTGAAAAATCGCATAATTTGACCATTTCGGGATTCGTCGTCGAAAGCCTGGGATAAAGCTGCAGACCGGTCTGGTTATATACAACCGTGCCCGGGGCCGGACAATGGACGATCATGGAATTAAGACTTTCGAGCAGAGCGGTGACCTTCTTGCACCGTTCGTGCCTGATCAGTTTTTCATCGGACGTCATTTCATCGGAGGCGATTGTGTCTCCCAGCGTTGTATTCGTTTTACCTCCGACGTTTTCACTGAGAGACCGACAACTTACGGCCGATTCCCTCCTGCGGAAACTCTTGTAACACTTCTCCAGGTAAGAAAGCGAACAAAGATACTGCAGAACAGTGCAGACATTGGGATCAAAGTTGTCGAACAGGGTTTGTTCGACAACTTTTTCTTGATACTTTTCAAGGATACACGAAGAAAAATCTCCAAGTTCGGACGTGAAGTTAAACACACCCTGCCGTCTCATGGCCTTGATACAGCATTTCAGCAGAGGGCTGTGTTTAATCCTCACGCCGATATCTTCGTGATCACCTCTTCGGTGTCCGCATTACCGTCTACACGATCGGAATCGCCGTCTTCCTCGTTATTGATACCGCAACGGTACGGTCCCGAGCCGACGAGAGCATTGCAGACGCGGTCCCATTCTTCTTCCCAGCCTGATTCGTGATTTTGTATCATGGCGACGTTGAACGATTCGTTTGGCATAAAGGCATGTCCTTTGGAAAACCAATTGTGTAAATAAACGACCGAAAACACTCCGAAGGCGATTCTTTTACCAAAGAGGTCTTTCCGGTCTCTTGCAAAAACTGGGATGAGACTTACGTTGGTTCGGCCCTGAAATCACAACTCCGGGACAGGTTGCTTATGGGCAGAACCTGTCTCCGCTTCACCGAACTGCCTTATTCTACTGGAAATGGTTGCGATTGTCAATGAAATTCCTGTCCTGCGCGACAACTTCTCGAAATTTCTTCTTTGACCTTTACGCGATTTTTGCAATCGCAACTTTGTTTTATTCTTATTCTTGCGAATTCTGTTTACTCTTAATCGCAGGAACACGGCTTTTACATTCCTCGCAGGGGCCGGTCAGTGCGGGCAAAAGCGTCCGTGTACTCTCCGGTAGTATAAGAATACGGAATTTTACTTCCCTAAAAGTATAACTCTCTCCTTGCTCTAACGTTTTTCACACGGGTGAAAACGCTTTTGTCATTCCATAATCGACCTTGAGCCTGTACGTAACAGGGAAAGCGGCGTTTTGCCCTCAAGTGTAAAAGCAAAAATTTTGATATTTCCAAAAAAGAAACGAGTGCAAACGCAAAATGCTCGCATTGTAATACTTGCATTGTAATGCTTGCATGGTAATGCGTCTTTCATTGCAATTAAACGTGAGAGGTTTTTGCCCACACAAGAAACATCAAAGGCGTTTTTATGTTTTGAAAGGATATGTTGTATGGATTTGTTTTCTTACGGTAAACATCCTAATGGGTTATCGGGGCTGTCTTTTTTTGAATGCTCGTTCGAACGTTTCGTAAAGGAATTGTTAGCATGGCGAGTCTCCGTGTCTCCATGAGCGAAAGTATCAATCCTGTAGCAGATCAGAACGGCAGCCGTCTTGTAAAAAGTTCTATGGTGTCGTTCTTACCGGTATTTGAAGTTCAAAGACAAAATTATTCAATGTTTCGTCTTTGTATCGAAATGTCAGAATCCAAAGATAGGTCGGACCGGTCATTTCGAGCGAATGAGTCTTGAGGTACTTGAGCAACATGGCGAGATTTTTATTGACGTCCCCGCGAATCGCACCCTCGAAAACAAGCGAAAGACAGGTTCCCGCCGGTTTGATCCAGAGATGCTCATCGACAGATTGGCTCTTGCGGCGACGGAAAATATACGATTCGTAGAGATTGCCCCGTTCCAGCGTCTCTTGAAGAAAAATCGCGCCCGGAAGATACCGTTCGGCATCGCGGAGTCGCTCGCAATCCTCCCGGAAATTCATAACACTTTCGCGCATGTTTCGGTTCAGTTCCGCCGTGCTCGGTAAGTCGTCCGTTGAAAACCGATACGGTTCCGTGACCAGATATTCCTCCGGACATTCGATAAGACGCGGAAGGTTGTATTTGCCATGAATCGCCTGTTTGATCGTTTTCATCGCGTCGTTGATCCCCTCCTGCGTCCGTTGGACGCGACGCAATTCAACATCCAGATCATCGCGTTTTTTGTTCAGAAACTCAAAATTATCGGCAAGGTCTTCGCACCGCAAAAATGATTTGATCTCCTGAAGCGAACAGCCCGCCTCTTTGAGCGTCGTAATGACGATGTAAATATAAAACAGACTAAAAGAGTAATATCGGCGACCGTTCGGTTTGACGAAAGTCGGTTTCAGAAGGCCGATCTCCTCGTAATGATAGAGCGTTTCATAGGTCGTACTGCATAAATGCAGAAATGTGCCAATGGATAAAAGTTCTTCGTCGTTCTTCAACATTTTTTCTTTTTTTTGTTCTTTTTTGTAAAAATTTCTAATTCTGGTGTTACCCCAGAAAACGATTTTCTATAGTAACACAATCAGGGTTTTTGGTCAAGTCGAATATATTTGACGAGAAGATAAACAGGATAGTAAAATGGATAAAACAGGATGTATTATCTTGGTTTTGGCATGGATTGCCTTATCATCGGGAAGATCGAATTTGAGTGCTCAAGAGACGCTTTCCGATGCGTGGAATGTTGCGGTAACGGCAAGTCGGCAGATTCAGGCGGAAAACCGGACCATTGAATCGCAGAGGTATCAAGAAGAGGCCATAACGGCGCGACGGGTTCCCCGTTTTACCGCCGAATCGTCCTATACGGTATTGAGTGAACAGGTGAACGCGAACGTAGACGTTTCGTCGCTAACCGGCAGAGAGTCGACGCTGGTGGTTCCGGCGCTTGATCAGGAGTTTGGAACTTCCTCAATCAACGTTACGATACCGCTTTATTTGGGCGGCAAGATCGCGGCGTTTGAAAAAGCGCAAAATCTCACGACGCAAGCGGCGACTTACCAGCGAACAGCAGTGATTTCTCAGATTCGTCTGGAAGTCACGCAGGCGTATTTTGGGGTTCTTCGAATGGAAAAAATCAAGCTCATCGCCGAAGCGACGAAAAAATCGCTCGACAACCGACTTAAAGATACGCAAAGTCTTTTGGAGCAGGGTGTGACGACTCAAACAGCTTTTTTGTCGGTCAAAGTCGCGCAGGCCAATGCCGAACAGATGGTCTATGAATCCAATTTCGGGCTTCGAACTGCCCGTTCGACTTATAATCGGCTTTTATGGCGGTCGATGGACGCTGATGTTCAAATTACGGAGATCGCATTACCGACATCTCAGCCTGACGTCGAGACGCTTACCCAACTGGCGCTTCATCAGCGACCGGAACTGGCGAGGCTCGACGCATTGGCTCAGGCGCTTACCGCCAAATCGACCGGAACGCGGGCCGATGTTCTTCCGCAAGTCGTAGCGGGTATTTCTTATGGTTATTTACAGAATAAAACGCTTGCCCCAAACGATGTCGCGCAGGAAACGGTCGGAATGACATGGACTCCGTTCGACGGAATCAGCCGTGCGCATGCGACCGCAATGGAGCGTGAATCGATCGCGGTGAGTCAAATGCGTGAAGAAATGGGCAGCGTGATCACATTGCAAGTTCAAAAAGCATGGAACGACGGACAGGCAGCGCGGCATAAAATCGATGTTGCCCGCGAGGCGGTTCGACAGGCGGACGAGAATCTGAAGCTTGTCTCCGGGCAGTTCAAAGAAGGGGTCGCGACCTATACGGAAGTTCTCGACGCGCAGTCGCTTTGGACAGCGTCGCACAACAATCTTTACAATGTTTATTACAACGCGATTCTGGCTTACTACACATTGGAATACGCGGTGGGAAATATTTGAGACAAAAAATTAAAGGAAAACGATGGAAAACGATAGAAAAAATCACGTCCGGCAGACGCTTGTTCTTTACATCACGATGAGTTTGATTCTGTTTCTTCCTTCCTGTTCACCCCCCAAAGAATCGGTGTCATTCCCCATACCTCCGCGACTGGTTCAAACGACGCGGGTACGGGAAAGCGGAGAGCAGGAGACGCATTGTTTTTCCGGGACGGCGAAAGAGGGGCGGACCGTGAAAATGTCGTTTCGAGTTCCGGGGCCGCTGGTTGAGTTTCAGGTCGAAATCGGGAAACGGGTCAAAAAGGGAGAACTGCTCGCAAGGATCGACCCGCGTGATTATCTTCTGGCAGTCCGGCAGGTGGAGTCGGAACTCGGCGAAGCGAACGCGACTTTAAGCGAGATGAAGACCGGGGCGCGGGCGGAGGACATAGCGGCATGGGAAGCGGCGGTCGTGGCGGCGCAGTCGCAATTTGAAACGGCGAAAAAGAACGAGGAACGGTTTGCCCGACTCCTTGCGCAACAGAGCGTACCACAGTTGAAATACGACGAAATCAAGCTCCTTTACGATCAGGCGACGGCGGCTCTCGAAGCGGCGAGGCAGAATTTAAATAAGGGCAAGACGGGGGCGAGAGCCGAAGAGATCACCGCGATGGAGTCGAAGATATCCGGACTGACCGTTCAGTTGGAAAAGGCGAAAAACGCATTGGGCGATACGTCGCTTCCTGCGCCGTCGGACGGTTATGTCTCACAGAAATATGTTGAAAACGGCGAGATCGTCGCGCCGGGAATTCCGGTCTTGGCGTTTACCGACGCGTCTCAAATCAAAGTTCAGACGTCGATTCCCGAATCGCTGCTGGTTCGACGGGCCGAATTCGCCGGGTTCGAATGCGAATTTGAATCGTATCCGGAGAGAAAATTTAACGCGGAGTTGAGCGAGCTGGGACAGGCACAGCAGGCGGGAAAACAGGGTTATCCGCTCGAAGTGGAGATTCATACTGATGAAGGCACGTCGATTCACCCCGGGATGGCGGCGACGATCGCCGTTCACCTGAAAAAGGAGCGTGCCGAATTTTTGATTCCACTTTCCGCGATTGTCGGTGACGAACAGATTGTATCGGACAAATCCGAAACGGGAGAAAAACGTTCGGCTTCCGCCCAATCGGAAACGACCTTCGTCTGGAAGGTCGATCCTGTCGACGATCATCTGATCAAAACAATCGTCACGATCGTTCGCATGGTCGCGGAAGGCGTGATCGTCTCCGGCGATCTTAAAGCCAACGACCGTGTAGTGAGCGTGGGAGCCCGTTTCGTCCGGGAAGACGAGAAAGTCAGGGTAAAATAATGCTTCCGAAATATGCCATTGATCACAAGAATATCGTCTGGTTTCTGCTGCTGGCACTGACCTTTGGCGGACTGTACAGTTATGGCACACTTGGACGGTTGGAAGACCCGGAGTTTTCGCTTAAAACGGCGTTGGTCATTACGATCTATCCCGGCGCGGACGCCAAAGAGGTCGAGGAAAACGTTACCGATGTGATTGAGACCGGTATTTATCGGCTCAAAAATGTCGAGAAACTCCGTTCGTATTCCAAGCCGGGAATGTCTGTGGTTTACGTCGATCTGTTTGAATCGACCAAAACCGAAGACCTGACACTCTGCTGGAACGAACTTCGTAATAAGATGAAAGAGATTCAGCGTGATCTTCCTCCGGAAGCGCTTGAGCCAATTGTCAAAGACGATTTTTCGCAAGTTTACGGAATTGTATTGGCGCTAACGGCCGAAGCGGGAATCTCAAACGCTGATCATCTCGACGCGGCAAAAAAACTCCAGCGTCAGTTTCGGCTTCTGGGCGAAGTCGGACGGTGCGAGCTGTGGGGAACGCCGAACGAAGCAATTGAAATCGGAATTTCCCGGGCACGAATCCAGGAGTTGGCCGTTCCTCCCGCGATGATTTTTACGACGATCTTTGCGCAGAATCTTTCGCTCCCCGCCGGAAGCATGGACGTACTGGGCGACTCAATTCGACTGGCCCCGCACGGAAAATTTCAGTCGGTCAAGAGTATCGGTGAATTGGAAATCGTCGGGTCCGGAACGGCATCGGCAACACATATTCTGCAAGGTGTTGTCGGTAAAACTGCCCCGTCGGCAGGCGTTTCAACACTGAGCAATCAGACGGCACAGACCGTCACAGGAACGGCAATCGGCGGAACAGTACCGTCGATCAAGCTCAAAGATATCGCGACCATTCGCCGCGTCAAAGCGGACCCGCCGTCGGAAGTCTGTCGGTTCAATGGAAAAAACGCCATTGCCATTGCCGTAGCGCCCAAGGCGAACGGAAACGTGATTCGTATGGGCGAACAGGTCCAACGGTGCGCCGATGGGGTCATGGCGACACTGCCGCTTGGTTTTGCGCTGGAGCAAGTCGCCTATCAGCCGGACAACGTTACGCAGTCGATTCATGTTTTTATGAAGAACCTTTATGAGGCGGTCGCCATCGTTATGGTGGTCGTCATGATCGCGCTTGGGATTCGAAGCGGCCTGATTATTTCGTTCAGTTTGATCGTGACGATTCTGGCGACGATCTGTTTTCTCAAACCGATGGGAATCGTGCTTCAGCGCGTTTCGCTGGCGGCTTTTATTATCGCGTTGGGTATTTTGGTCGATAACGCCGTGGTGGTTGGCGATTTAATTACGGTTCGAATGCAGCGCGGTATGGACCGGAAACAGGCGTGTATCGAAGGAACTCAGCGGACGGCCAAACAGCTCTTCTGGGCGTCAGTCGTCGGTGCCCTCGCTTTTTTACCGGTCTATTTGATTCCGATCAATGTCGGCGAATACTGTGGAAGTCTGTTCGTCGTCGTCGGACTGTCACTGATGATAAGCTGGGTGTTCGCAATGATTCAGCCGCCGGTCTTCTATCATCAGTTTATGTTCATGAAAACCGATAACGTCAAAGACCCGCATGCCGGTCGGCTGTTTCAGTTGTATCGCGGGACGCTTGTCTGGACGCTGAATCATCGTTTCTTTTGTTTGGCGTTTATTTGTCTGCTTTGCGTTGGTTCCTATTTTGGTTTTCGCCATATTGAGCAGAGTTTTTTTCCCCGGGCACAGCGATGTCAATTCATGATTGATTACCGACTCAGCGAAGGAGCGTCGATCCACTCGGTGGCGGACGATCTGAAAGCCGTCGAAAATTGGCTCGTCCAACAGGGGGGAGTTCGATCGACGGCAACTTTCATCGGCGGCGGACCTCCGCGATTTTACCTGCTCTATGAGCCGGAATTTCCGAACTCCGCTTACGGGCAGATCATCGTCAATGTGAATCAGATCGACGATGTGGAACGATTACTCGACCCGGTAGAGCATTATTTAAAAGAGACGTACCCACAAGCACAAATTCGGGTACAGAAATTCGCACTCGGAACGCCGACTTATCACGAAATAGAAGCACGGTTTCGCGGTCCTGACTCGGAGGTCCTGCGAAAACTCGGATTGCAGGCCGAAAAAATCTTGCGGGAATCCCCTTGGGCGAAAACAATCGACAATAATTGGCGGCAGAAGGTATTGACACTATCACCTCAATATTCGCAGACAAAGGGACGTCGTGCCGGACTGTCACGAATGAGCATGAATCTGTCGCTTTTGTGTTCGAGTCGCGGAATTCCGGTCGGTGTCTATTCAGAGAACGAAAAGAACATCCCCATTTTGGTTCGCGGTTCGTCCGACGAGCGGAACAATATTGTCGACAGTGGAAATATTCCGGTCTGGGGACTGACTACCGAAGTCTCGCCGCTGGGCGAATTGATTTCGTCCATGAAATACGTTTGGGAAAACGCCGAAATCTATCGATATAATCGCGTTCCGGCGGTCATTGTCGGCGCGGAATCCAATCACTGCGTCTGGACAAAAACATTGCAAGACGTCCGGCCAAAAATGGAGACGATTCCCCTTCCTGAAGGCTACACGCTTGATTGGGGAGGACAGCAGGAAGAATCGGTCAAGTCGACGAGCAATGTTCTGGCCTGGCTCCCGATTTCCTGCCTGATGATGCTCACGATTTTGATCTTCCTGTTCAACGATTTCCGACAGCCGCTCATTATCGCGCTCTCCATTCCGCTGGCGATGATCGGTATTACCATCGGAATGCTGATGATGAACAAGGTTTTCGGCTTCATGGCACTGTTAGGAATTATGGGGCTCTTGGGCATGCTGATTCGCAACGGTGTGGTTCTGATGGACCAGATTGACGAGGAGATTGCAATCGCCAAAAAAAACAACGGTTCGCCGTTTGAGGCGGTTGTTACGGCATCGCTTGAACGAATGCGTCCGGTCGTTGTTGCCGCAATGACCGTGATTGTCGGTATGATTCCGCTGCTCAAGGACCCCATGTTCGACTCAATGGCAACCGCGATGATGTTCGGTCTGATGTTCGCCACGGTCCTTACGCTCTACGTTGTCCCGGTCCTTTACACTTTCTTTTTCGGAATAAAACCCGAAAAAGCATAACCGCGCAAGCGGCCCCTTAGGAGTGCGGCGGCTTGCCGCCGCTTTTGTGTGCGTTAAATAATCGTAACGCGGGAGCTTGCTCCCGGTTCGACCTTTACGCTTGAAAAGAGTCCCCCGTTTTTACAATCGCGAAAGTCCCCCGGGATCGCGGTCGGCCCGCCCGCTCGAACACTGCTTTTACACTCCGCGTATTGCAGCGGATCAACCGCAAGCGGCTTCCGTATGGTAGGCACCCGGTTCGGCCGTTAGGCCGTACCCCTGTAAAATGATCGGCGAAATCGTATTGTGATTGTTTAAAAAATCCTAACCCCGTTAGGGTTTCCGTATGGTAGGCACCCGGTTCGGCCGTCAGGCCGTACCCCTGTAAAATGATCGGCGAAATCGTATTGTGATTGTTTAAGAATCCTAACCGCGCAAGCGGTTTCCGTATGGTAATAAGGAGCGACACCACCTTGCGAACACTGCTTTTAGAACCGGGACGTCAAACTCAAACGAGTCCCCAACGCTTGCGCAAAAACCATTCCAGTCCCAAGGCGGCGACGAAAAGAGCAAACACCGTCCAGGTGTCATACAAAGTCTTTTTGACTTCGCGTCTGTCGGTCAAGTCGTCCCGCTTTTTGAGAAGCTTATCCAGAAGGGCAGGGAATTCTTCCGGGGAGAGGCACTGACCGCCGGTCGTCGATGAAATGTGCTCCAGTGTCGAAGGAGTTGCTCCCGGATTGTCCAATTCCATATTTCGGGCAACGACCAGAAAAGCCCCTTGCGCCTTTTTAAGTTCGGCGGCGGATTCAGCACCCAAGAGAGAGGCTCGGATTCGGTAGTCGCCCGCCAGACGGGTTGCCCGAAAAGTTCCTGACGGAGTGCCGCCATCGTCAATGAGAGTAACCGTTTCCGTCGAGCCGTCAGGAGAAACGACTTCGACCTTGAAGTCCGATGGCTTCGGCGCGGAGCCATCGAGCGAACGATAGATCAGTCGGAAATCGACCGGCTCTTCCAGAGCAAAACGCGTTCGATCAAGTTCAACCGCAACTTCTCCTTTTGGTATTTCGTCCATTTTAGCCGTCCACAGTACCAATTGACGCCAAAACTTTTTATGCTCCGACATGAACCCGTTCATCCACCACAGCCAGGTTTCGTCCGAAGTCAACAGTACGACGCGACCCGTTCCGTAGAGTTGTGAAACGAGGAATGGATACCCGGAAGAAGCTGTTGCGTTCTTCCGTTTCGCAACGGCAAGCAATCGGGCACCCGGCTTGAGTTCTCCGACACGATAAATATATTCTAACGGAGGAAAGGCGTTCCACTGTGCCTGGTTTTTCTTGATGTCCACACTAAGCCGGGTCAAAAAATGAGACGCCTCCGGCAACGGCGAAATGGTGAAAGGACCTGTGACCGCGATTTTTTTCTCCGCGGCAAGACCCTTATCAAACGTTATAAGGTCCATGTTGAGCGGAAGCCGATCACTGGCACTCATTTGAACCGGCACAAGATCGGCCAATTTGGTTTGGGCGTATCCACCGGGGGCAAGTGACCGCTGACCGGACAAAATAATCAGACCGGTTCCTTCGGAGACTCTGGCGGCAATCGCTTCGAGTTCTTCCGGCTTGAAAGCGGTCGAATCAACATCGCCCAAAATAAGAGCCGCGTATTCGCCGGGCTTAAAAAAAGAGGAAACCAGCGAGTCGCGCGATGATGTGGTCATGGCGATTCGTTCGGCTTGCGTTTGTCCTTTGGAAGCAGGAGCGGCGTCGAGTGGGGGCCGCCAATAATCGACATGGATATCGGCCGAGGAATCAAGCGACATGCGAAGATACTTCTGCTCGAATCGCCGCGTTCCTTCCAGATACAGGATTTTAATCCCGCCGTCCACAACACGAACAAAACTTGCCAACTCGTTATTGGTTTCAATCAGTTCTTTGGCCTGTTTGGGAACAGAGACTTGCAACTTCCACTGTCCTTGCGTTTTGGGGATATACGTGAAACGGTATGAAAAAACCTTCGAGTCGTCCGTCTCCGGCTTGACTTCCATGCGTCCGACTTCTTCCATGGTGCCATTGGGCGTCTCGAAATGAAATTGGACAGGAATTGTCTGCCCGGCATAGCCTTGAACGCGAATTTGGCCCGAGACGACCAATTCGTTATTGACAAAAACCTGATCATTACAAAGCAGGTCACTCACGGCAACATCGCGAAACCGGGCCTGATTGCCCGTCTTGCCGAATCGGACGCCGTAGACCGGCAGAAGAGCTTCACGTAATCTCAACGCGGCGTCTTGCGGCAACTGATCCCGGGGCGGAGTCGCTTGCTGCGTACCGTCGCTTAACAGGACAATTCCGACTCCTCGCTTGCCCGCCGTCCGCTGCTGCACATAATACAGAGCGGCTCCCAGCGCCGTTTGGTTTCCTTGCGGCTTGGCAGGAAATTCAATTTCTCCCCCAGGTGAGAACGCAAGCGGCGTCTGACCGGAATCAAACGCGATAACCTCAACTTCAAACTCGTCGCGAAGTCGTTGCATCAAAGGCGCGGCATCGTGAAATGTTTTTCGCAAAAGCTCAAAGCGGCTTTGGTCGCCCAGTTCGTCTTCAATCGACATGCTCTCGGATTGATCAATCAGAAAAATTAACGAGGCAGGAAGCTTTTGCGTCGTCGTCAAGACAATCGCCGGTCGGAACATAAGAAAGACCAGAAGTAAAACGACAAAAAGCCGAAGGAAAAACAAAACTTTTCCGCGTCCTGCGGTGAGCTGTCCTGTCCGATGGGACGCCACAAGCAGACCGATCAGAAGTCCCAATAAAACAAGGACAACGAACATCGCACTGGCCATCAGGGGATAGAACGAAAGGCGGAACATGTAATTTCCTGTTTTAAGGTGCTTTGCGGAAAGGACTCAACCGGTCAAAGGACAACAAATCAAATACGAATCGCGGTCATCCGCAAGGGATCACAGGTTTTCCTGACGCTCTCCGGACACCGCTGTTTGTATTTGGCTAAAATTCTTCAAAATCGTCAAACCGACAGATTGACTCTTTTCGGGATGAAATTGTGTTCCGTAAATATTATTTTGTGTTACCGCGGAGCAAAACGGACGGCCGTAATCGGTCCAGGCCGCGACGACCGCTTCGTCTTCTGGTTGGGCATAGTACGAATGAACAAAATAAACGTGCGTTCCTTCGTCGAGTCCCTGAAACAAGGGCGAGATTTTTTTCTTCCCGCTTGCGTCCGTTGGCCAGGTCAATTGATTCCAGCCCATATGCGGGACGGCGTATTCCCGGGGCAGTTGAAACAGGCGAACTTTCCCTTTAAGGAGTCCCAGACCGGGATGCAAACCATTTTCCTCGCTCGAATCAAACAATAATTGAAATCCAAGGCAAATACCGATAAACGGGATTCCTTTTTCAATTATTTGATGAATGGCATCGATCATGTGGTGTCGTTCCAGCTCCAACATGGCTTCGGCAATAGCTCCGACGCCGGGCAAAACGACATGATCAGCGTCCAGCACGACCTTGGGATCGGAAGTAAAACAAGCAGGAACACCGACATGTTCCAAAGCTTTTTGTACGCTTCGGAGGTTACCCATACCATAATCAATAATTGCGAGCATTCTTTGCGAACCTTCGAACCTTCATGGATGACAAACAGGGCTGCTGTACAGATTGCGAGTGAAAAATCACACGGAGGCAGATACAGCACAAATATAAATATATAAGAATAATTTTAGAACGTCCGGGCCTGATGTCAAGACATGGCATTTCGAGAATACACCGGCGCTTTTTCCCGCCGATTCTTCAATACTCGGCGACTTGTTCGTTGTTTGCCTTTGGAAAACGGGGGGATTCAGGCCGGGTGAGCGCGAAAAAACAGGTAAAACAGAACAACAATTCAAGGGACTAATCCAGAAGGAGATTGTATTTTTTCAAATAAATCAGCATTCCGGTTGACTTTGGGTTCATCTATAATTAAAATGATTAAGTCAAGATGTCCGCGGATGGGGGTACGTTTGTCTGGCGAATCCCGGTTGTGGGCTGTCCCAATTTACTCAAGGAGTAAAAAATGAAGGTAAGCAGGGTATTTTTAATTGTGGTGTCGATTTTGCTCACCGCAAGCTGTGTTTTTGCACAAGATTCGTCGTCTCGAAAAGCGAAAAACGTCATTCTCATGATTGGCGATGGAATGGGCTTTAATTCGGACCTGGCAGGAACATATTATCGTTACGGCAAGGAAAAGGCTCAATCGTATCACAAGTTCCCCAAGCACCTGGCGTGTACAACGTTCTCAATTACGAAGGAAGATTTTAATCCCAAAGAAGTGAAAGGTTACAATCCGGAAGTCTTTTGGGGAAGCTATTTGGGGGGGCGTGAAGGAACGGATAAAACGACCGTAACCGATTCCGCTGCTTCCGCAACAGCAATCAATACGGGCACGAAAACGCTTAACGGGCGAATCGGAATGGATTTCATGGCCAAGCCGCTCAAAAGTTACGCTCAATATGTCTCGGAATCGGGTCGTTCGGTCGGAATTGTTACAACGGTTACGCTCTGTCACGCCACGCCGGCTGCCGTGATTGCTCACATGCCGTCACGCAACATGTACGTTGCGATTTCCCGCGAACAGATGCTCGACCAACCTGTTTCCGTTTTGTTCGGCGGTGGTCATCCTGATTTTGATCATTGCAAGCTGGTGACAAAACCGGAGGAAAAGCGCGATTACAAATTCGTCGGTGGCAAGTATGTTTGGAACGAACTGAAAAAGAATGACGGTTTCGCTGACGCTCAACTGATTACAACCAAAGACGAATTCGAATCTTTGGCCGCCGCGTTGCCCGGGTCCGGGAAAAAAGTTCCGGCGAAAGTGATTGGTGTTCCGCACGCCCAATATTTGGCCCCGGTTTCCGGTGGTGTCGATAATGATGATGCGGTCAAACAGCTCTATTCCGAAGAAGAAGCCGTTGGTCTTCCGTCGCTTGCAACGATGTCTACGGCTGCGCTCAACGTTCTTCAGCAGAACAATAAAGGTTTTTATCTCATGATCGAAGGCGGCGCGATTGACGCTCAAAATCACTCGCGAAATATCGATAAAATGGTACTGGAGCACACCGCTTTTGCCAAAGCGATTGACGCCGTTTGCGCCTGGGTTGAAAAGTACAGCAGTTGGGACGATACCTTGCTGGTCATTACGGCCGATCACGAAACCGGTCAACTTTGGGGGCCCGATACCTATGCCGATACGAACAAGAATCGTCTGTATGACCAAGGC
>JAQVID010000578.1 GCA_028695865.1 Thermoguttaceae bacterium
CGCACAATACGAAAAATCAACCCAACCCGTTTGCTACCGATTCTTCAATTTTCGGTCGTTCACTCCCCTGTTTACCTTCGGAAAACGGAGGAGAACTCCAGCCGCACAATACGAAAAATCAACCCAACCCGTTTGCTACCGATTCTTCAATTTTCGGTCATTCACTCCCCTGTTTACCTTCGGAAAACGGAGGAGAACTCCGGCCGCACAATACGAAAAATCAAGGAAGCGTACTAACAGACGCAATGGCCAGTTGTGCAATTTTTCCTGCCGTCGGATAGATATTAGGTTTCGACGTGTCCAAATGACGACGCGTTGTCAAAACGATCACAAACAAATTCCGGGGAACATCAATCATGAGAGACGTTCCGGTCCACCCACCGTGTCCGATGCCAAGGTCCGACATTTCCGGCGGCAAATTCGGCTTGCCTGTTCTTTTGTCCCAGGACAGGCCGCGAACGCCGCCCGGTACGGGATAGCAGGCGATCATGTTCTGGAACGTCGTCTCGCTAAACAGAGTGCCCTTCGCACCATCGGCCTTGACGTATCGGCCATGATTCAATATGACCGATGACAGGATCGCCAGGTCGGGACCGGTCGAAAAGAGTCCCGCGTTTCCGACACGACCTCCGGCGTAGTTGGAGCGAAAATCGTTGACCTCTCCCCGAAGCCAATGCCCGTCCCGTTTTTCCGTCGGCGCTGTTCGAATACGCAATCTATCATTCGGCGTAAAACAGGTGTCCTTCATGCCAAGCGGTTCATATATATTCTTCGTCGCGAAATCAGGGAGCGACATTCCACTGACTCGCTCAACAATCTTGCCCAAAACGACGTATCCAAGGCATGAATACTCGTATTTTTCGAACGGTTTGGCAACCATTCCCGTACTACAAATGTTTTGCCAAATCTTTGATTGACTTCCGCGCATGTCGTACTTGTCGTGAATACCGGAAACGTGCAAAAGCAGGCTCTTGACCGTAATATCGTCTTTGCCGTTTTTGGCAAATTCCGGCAAATACCGTTTTACCGGAGCGTCCAATTCGATAAGCCGACGATCCAGAAGCATATTCACACACAGTCCTGTCGCAGCAACTTTCGTAACGGACGCCAAATCGAAAACAGTATCAAGCGTCATCGGCTCAACCGAGGGAAACTGTTGACGATTGCCATACGCTTTTTGAAAGCAGACGCGATTTCCCCGACCAATCACGACAACAGCACCGGGCGTATTTCGACTTGACACAAGCTCTGCGATCAGCCGATCAATGGACGCGGTGTCTAGTGTCACCATACCGACATCCGCGGGCGAAACGACCGGCAGGAGCGTCGATTTCGTGTCACAGGCCTTCTGCCCAGTCGCCGCGCTCGTCGGAACTCCCCAAGAGACCGCCGTGCCAAAAAGCATTCCGGTCATGGTTCTGGTAAACATCTTACTTGTAAAATCACGGCGTGATAATGTATTGCTCATCTTTCAACTCTTGACTTCAAATTTAAATGAAGGTTATGATCGGTTCTCACAATTCCGATTCCATCGATACAACTGCTATTGCGCGCTGCTGTCACTGCCGCCGCGGTCAACGATACCGTGGTCCTGCGAAACCACGTGCGGCTGAATGGCAAAGCCAAGTTTTTTCAATTCCCGGGCAACCGGACGATAATCCTCGAAAGAATCGGGACTGACAATCAGCGCGGTATAGAATCGCGATGGACTGAATCGGGACAGGAGTTGCCTGATCTGAACTTCCATAAGCGGATTATCGCGGAGAGCAAGGCCATGCCATGGTTTGGGCATCGCCTTGACGTAGGACGATGTTTCTTCCACCACGGTAAAATCATCCGTATTGAGTCCCAACTTAAAACCGTCCGGGGAATAGCGGTGCCACAGATAAAGACGATGGTAACGAATGACAAGACCGACGACACTGGTCGCCTGCTCCGACATTTGCGGTAAAGACGAATCTTCTTTTTGCGAATCTTGCAATTCTTTGATCGACTGCTGACGCTGGGCAACGTCTGCTGTTTGCTTGCTTATACTGGTTGTCAGGTCTTTGACCTCTTTTTGCAATGAGGCATTTCGTTCCTGTAATGATTTGATTTCCTTTTCGTGTTCCAGGTTCGTTTTTGCCGTTTGATTTATCTGCTCGACGAGTTTCTTGTTTTCCTCAATGAGTTCCTTGTGTGACGCGTAGAGCTTGGCCTTGTCGGGAGTGAGAAGTCGGGCATTGAGCTCCAACTGTTCGGAAAGCTGCTTTGAGATATTTTGCCAATCCGATTCCAGAACGGTCAATTCTTTTTCCACCGCTGCGTATTCCACTTGCGAAACACCGTCCGCAACAGCCTCCTGAACTTGTTTTTGGGTCATGCGAAGAAGCACGACGACAAAAATAAGAATGAACAAGATTCCGCCAAACGTATTGCATATTGTATCCAGAAAGAGTTCCAGACTGCTGCTGAGTGATGAATTTCTGCGACTTGCCATGAGTAACTCCTGTAATTCTATAATGCAATGTTAATACTCTGCGTCGCGCCGATTACATCGACTCCATAACGCAGACCTCGTGGCAGTGTACCTTTGAGCGAATAATAAACCGCGTAGCCCGAAGGTCGAATCACAAACAAAACGTACTCCGTCGATTTATCAAGCTCCTTACACCAAACAGTAAAATCCTTGACGAGTTTTTTTTCGTTCCCTTTGAAAATTAAATCGGGGTCTCGGCCGTCGGCGCTAAGCGAACGGGCAATAATTCGGTCATCCCTGATATCGACCAGCCAAGGACGACGATTGGGGTCCACCGACTTGCCGTAATAGAGCCCTTTTCGCTTTTCCATCGTCTGTGCCGTTTCGTCCAATTGTTTCGTTTGTTGCGTTAAATCCCGCTCTTGCTGAACAAGCCGAGTCTTTTCTTTGGCCATGCGATCAATATTGACTTCCAGCAAGCGTGCTTTGTGCAATCGCGTCTGACTCTGCTTCAAGATACTCGTTAATTCATCGAGTTTTTGCCGGTTTCCGGTAATATTGAGCGTCAGGCGGGCATTAGCGTCTTCCAATTGTGCGGTTGTCTATTCAAGCGTGTCCGTTGGGACCGCCGCGTTGGCCACTTCGATTTGGGCTTGAACTTCAGCAATATTTTGTTTCATCACCTCAATGGTTGTTTTGAGCTCGTCATACTTCTGCTTTGACTGGAGTGC
>JAQVID010000579.1 GCA_028695865.1 Thermoguttaceae bacterium
ATGGCGGCCGTAACGGCGGCGCGATCAAGAATTCCTTGCATGGCAAACGAATCTCGAACCGCCTTGAGTATACCTTCGTCGAACGTGTGTTCCCGATAACAAATGTATACTGTTCCCCAAAGGGTCAAACCGATAAGGAGCAAATGCGGCACAAGCATCATCCAGGAAATCCATCGCGAGTTGTCTTGTGGATTCCGGCGACGAAAGGCCAAAAGACCGGCGCTTTGCCACGCGTTTGAAATCGTTGGACCAAAAGCCGGCCACACGGCATAAGCCAGAGAGAACAACGCGACAAGGAAACCGAGCAGAACGACCGTTTCAAACATATTCGTAACCGGGGCCCATCCGGTAATCCATGCCCGGGCAGCCCCTCCCAAAAAGGTCACGATACACGAGCAGACGAGAAAGCAACCGCCAAGCACATAAAGAATATTCTCCATACGACAAGGACGTCGTGTTACCGCAGGCCGGTCTTCCCGGGCAGGCTTTGCGATGAAGCCGCAAACAAGCGACGCGACTAAAAAACAAAAAGCAATGAAACAAAAGACCCAATTCCAATAGAACGCGTTCAGTCGGGTATAGAACAATTCGGCGTCAAGTTCTCCAGCCAGCGGATAGGAAAGTTTCGCGACGAGTGTCGCGGCAGCTTGCGCATCGTCCGATTGCGCGGCGGCCTGTTGAGCAAGCGCAGACGCGTTCGTTTCGGCGATACGGCGAAGCGATTGAGCGAACTGGTCAAGCAATGTTCCCCAATGATCGGTGTCCTTGCCCGAAATGAATGTATTTGCCGCGGCATAGAACGCTTTTCGGTCCGCGCGGGCAGGATTGCCGTCCGTACAGAGTCGATTGAGTGCCTCACAAACAGACAGACTAATTTCTTTCTGTCGGCGAGACGGTTGCTTTTCATTTGCCGTGGATGGCAAATGCGTATCGACAAAACGCTGATACAGGCAGTCGGGAGCATAGAGCACCGTTTGAATGGAGACCCAGGGGGACGAAACATCTTCCCCCGCTTCGCGCACGGCAGACCCGAGTGACGGCATGATTTTCATCGTTGCGTCCCGGGTGGTGAATTCGAGTTCAACACAAGCGGGCACAGACCAAACCGGCTGCGAGGTCGGTCCGGCAATATGTTCCGAACGAGCCTTGCCATGCTTGCGGACAACATAGCGTCCGTTGTCGGTCAAGGCACCGGACGCCAATCGGATGCGGTCCGCAATTTCTTCGGTCCAATAGACGACGCGGAGCAAAACTTCCCGATACGCTTTCGATCCGATTTGCTCTTTGAAGACAATATCGCGGTGTTTGCGTATGGCGGAGAGCGACTCGGCGACGGCAGTATAAACACGATTGCAAATGACCGCGTTCATTGCCAGCGGATTTTCGCGATAAATCTTTGCGATCAAGTTGAGCTGACGCATGAGCAGTATGACCTCGCCTTGACGGGAGTGGTCGTCCGTTTGAAGCGGCGTCATTTTGGCAAGTAAAAAGTCGGGCTTCAGGAATGGGCTGTCACCAAGAGTTTTTTCTTCCTGTCGCGTCAACAGCAGCAGTTCTTTAATGCTTTGATCAAGTTTTTCGATTAGCGCGGGCCGGGTTCCATTTTCGGCGGGGACCATGATCGCGTCGAAATAATATCCGACCAGCGGAGAGGCGTCTTTTTCCGGATTGAACGACAAAGCTCTGAAATACGAGGAGGCCGCCTCTGTTTTAGCGACGGCGGCGAGCTTGCGCAGTTGCAGATCAGCTTCGGCCCGGGTCGGGGCATGACCGTCGTGATGATCCAAAACGGTTTGCACTATTTCGGTATAGCGAGCGTCGTCCAATTCGCACGGCGCAAGGAATCGGTTTGGCGTTTTCTTTTGAAGGACGCTGCTGCCCACGATGTTGTTCTGGTCCGCAATAAAGGGAATATATTCCCAGACATCCGGTTCGCAAAGCCAACGAAAGAGCAATTCATAATGCTCGAAACGACGACTGCCGGTCGGAAACATTTCACTCAATCGCTTTGCAATTTCTTTTTGTCGTGTGATCATGCGGAAGGAAACAGACGCGTACCACTGCTTGAGTTGGTCTTTTTCTTCGGGGCTGTATTTGCCGCTTGCGAGAAATTCATCCAGCGGCGGCAGACCAATGGCCGCGTCTTTTCGCAGAGCGGTAAGGAGTGTTTCGTCGAGCGAAAGAACCGGCGAAGGCGTACCGCAAATTTCACGCACCGCGATTCGGGAAAATGTGTCCAGCGGCATACGGCGTCCGTCACTCATGACCGGAAGTGATCGCCAGGCGGACCATGCGCGCACGGGCGGTTCTTCTGCCGAAACTGTACCTGTTTTCAACAATAAAAAAAGAACGACAATCGTAAACGTAAACACAAACGCAAGCAGTTTCGTCGCAATCGACGGCGAACCGTTTTGAGCAGCGGGCTTCGTATCGGCTTTGTTTGGTCGATCGCTGTGTTTCGTGTCGGTTCCATCGTCTTGACGCCTGGGATGTCTGTAGATCAGAATTCCTGTTCCCAATACAATCAGGAGCGATCCGAAATATTTCAGGCCGCGGCCCGGGTCGCAATTAAGCGTTATTACCGTTTGGTATAATCTTTGACGCGGTGTGGTTTCATTCGGTAAAAGAGCTCCATTCACCGTCGAGTCGAAAACGGAATCGCCCGGAAAGAATGGGCCTCGAAACGAATCCTGATAGGCCCACCAGTTGCCGCCGCGAAGAGCGTCCGCAAAGACGCCCGGCTGATTCATGCGAATCACAACACCCTGACGCTGGTCCGGAGCAGAACGATGATTGCCCGCCTCTGGCGTGTCCAGAGAAACGGAATGAGGGGTGTAATCGACCAAACTTGAAAAAGACGAGGGGGTCGTTGAGCCCGGTTCATAATCGGCTTTGAACTTGCGTACATGGAGCGAAAAGCCCGGATCAATTCTCTTGTTCGTCAATGCAATGGTCAATTCGCCCGACGAAAGTCGCAACTTTTTCGTCAACATTACTTCCTGTGCGGAGGTCACGCTTCCTTGCGGAACGGTGCGAAGCCAAAACGTTTCGGAACCGGAATCGGTCGTAACCTTGAGTCGAACTTTTGCGTAGAACTCATCGGCGGTCTCTTTGCGAACGGGCGCGGTGACAAGCTGAATACCCGGTTCGTCCATAAATTGGTACTTCGTGATCTG
>JAQVID010000580.1 GCA_028695865.1 Thermoguttaceae bacterium
ACGAAGTTTCCTTTTACGTCCCTTTAGCGACCCTTGTTTACGTTTCTTTCGCTTGTCCGGCTATTTCGCCGGCCAGACAATATCCGACGTCGGCGGCTTCGAAGAATTCACGAGTTCTTTGTAAGCTTCGCGATTTTTTCTGTAAGCTCGGCGATGATCGCTTTAAGCTCGGAAATTTTCGCTTCAAGCTCTGCTTTTTATATCTCTTCGGTCTACCATTCACCTCGAATCGGCTGGAATCCACCGATTCGTTGACTGTTTTTCGGAATTTTTCTGACAAATCGTTGATGTAGCTGGTTGCTTCTGCTATACTCTCTGCAAGAAGAACACGGCCAACCTTTCGTGGGAAAGGAAAAATCGCCGTGAAAGGGCACAATTTCTTTTACACGATCAATTTCTTCCTCATCCTCGTCGTCGGTTTTATTCTTGTCCAGCGCGGAATGAAGCGGCGTATTGCCATTATGATCAACGGCATTGACATTGGCTCCATTTTCAATCAGGAAACGGATTATGTCAAGGTGCCCCTCTTCGGCTGCGGCATGAAGCGGTGTTTCTCCTTCTTCGGTTTCTTCATTGACATCTGCTCCGTGCTTGATCAGATTTTGAACTTTTTTCAAGTTACCATGTTGCGACGCGCGATAGAGGACCGGTTCAAATTCAGACTTTTTTTGACTGTTCGCTGCGAATCCGTTTACGCAAAGGCCGCCGAGTAACATACAAAGAATCAAAAGTATCTGTGACCATTTTTTCATAACAAAATCTCCTTTTGTCTGGACCACGTTACGAAACTGTGAACATTTCCCAAAACGCTCCTGTTCGTAACTTTCGAGAGTAGTCTATCATCTGGATGTTTCTCTTTTATTTCGGAATTGTAAAATATTTGTAAATGATCAAATTTATCTGCGTTACACTTATAAATATCATTGTCGCGATACAAAACAGCGAAGCAATTTTCCACTGGAGCAGTGTCATGGACACCGTTCCTTTCACTCCGTCCAAAGGGAACGCGTTTTTGTCACAAGCGGACTTTCGCGGAACTTTTCCGTTTGTTCGGTGTTTTATACTCCTACAGTGGTCTTCAATCGTCTTTGCAGACTCTCTTTTCGCATTTTTATCGAAAGGAAACTTCTATGAAATACTTGTTCACTACCTCAGGGAGGTCCGTAACTTCCCTTGTTTCATGTGTTCTGGCTCTGTTTTTTATGTTTACTGAAGTGAGTTTTAGCATGGATGAAATCCCCGACGAAAATTTTGTCCTCATAAAAGCGAATCCCACTTTTACATTCGAGCGAAGTTTAGAATCTCCAAGAACTTCCATAGGAAAAAAGTCGCTGATTTCATCTGCATATTGCCTTGCCAAGTATCCCGTTACCAACGACGATTATCTGCAGTTTGTCAAGGCAACCGGTCATCGAACACCGAAATACTGGAAAAATGGGCAGTATCCTCAAGGAAAAGGACGTCATCCTGTCCTCGAAGTCTCTTTCGATGATGCGTTAGCATACTGCGATTGGCTAAAAACAAAATATCTAACATGGGATTTTCGTTTGCCAACAGAAGCGGAATGGGAAAACGCCGCGGCAGGTCCGGAACATTTCGAGTTTCCCTGGGGCAATACCCCGGAGGTCAATCTGAATAATGAAAAGTCCGGAACAAAGTTCAATTTTAATGGAGTTGTCGCCTCCTGTTACATGAATCGCGATCCGAAGCGATCCGTTCGTTTTGTTCATCAGAAGTCGACGCGGGAAGGAGAGCAGGTGCCTCTTGACGAGTTAATTTCCGTCGATTCGTCGGGGCGCGTCAAAGGATGGATCAATCATCAGGATTATACGGGCTTCGTTTATACCGATCTCTTCAAGTCTTTATCGAAAGAGGGAGGCTTCACGACTCCGGTCGATCAATATCCGCAAGGGAAAAGTCCTTACGGCTGTTATGATATGGCAGGCAATTCCTGGGAATGGACTGATTCTGATATTATCGCGACCCAAGGAGCAGAACAAGGAAAAACGGTTAAAGCGATTCGTGGCGGATCATGGTATGCAACTATGAATAGTTGTCGAACGAACTATCGCGGTGAAGGTCGGCGTCCGCAGGGCTGTTACAATACCGTTGGTTTTCGTGTTGCCGCAACTCCCATGAAAGATACCAGGGAATAACTCCAAGAACCATAACATATTGCGTTATGTTTTACAGACGAACCCGCATGACAACGACTCAAAAAAAAGACGGGCATAACCGATTACTTTGACGAATTACGGTAATCACGAAGACGGTGAAGATTTTAAGGGGTCGGGAGTAATTTTTGACGGGATTTACACAGCATGGGACGTTTAGAGATAACAGACAAGATGTTTTATAAGTTTTTTACTGTATTCTGTGCCAGATATTTTTGAATTTTATAAAAATTGAATTATTTTTATGTAAGGTTGCAAGGTCTTTTTCTTTTTGACACAATGGTTAATGATGCCAAGAAAACCGGGAAACTTTCCAGGGGATTATATTTTTCACGATTTTTCACGTGATGAATCGTGGGGTTCTCCGTTCGAAGATATTTTCCACCGAACAGGATTATGACGCTTTTGTTTCGATTTTATCGGAAATGCAACTTCGTATTCCGATTCGAATTTTAGCTGTGGTATCTGATGCCGAATCATTGGCATTTGGTGTTATGGCCGAAAATGGAAAAAGAAATATCGGAATATCTGCGACTGATCACAGGGACACATGTCCAGCGATGGCACGCCAATCACGAAACCCGCGGAACCGGGGCATTATATCAAGGTCGATTCAAAGCCTGCGCGGTGGAAGGGAATGAGTATCTGTTGACGGTATTGCGATATGTGGAGCGGAACCCGAACCCGCTTCGGGCAAACCTGGTGGACAGCGCCGATCAGTGGTATTGGTCGAGCATGAGAACCCGATTGGGAACCCCCGCCGTCCGACCGGTTAATTATCCGCGAATAGAAATGTCACCGATCGAGTTACTAGCCCTTTGGCGGGATGATGTTCAAATACCAACAGATAAGGGGAAAGAGAAACTGGAGTTGTCGAGGATTAGAAAGAGCGTCGAAACCGGATTGCCTTATGGTTCGAGTGATTGGCTGAATAAAGTGGTAAAGGTCCTTGGCCTGGAATCACTGCTCAAACCCAAAGGTCGACCAAAAAAG
>JAQVID010000581.1 GCA_028695865.1 Thermoguttaceae bacterium
CGACTTCCTTTCCGAAATGGAGGTCGACGTCGGGATTGTCCCGCTTGATGGAGACGGTCTTGCCGTTGATAAACCCGTTCAGCTTTCGCGGCGTTCGAAGCATGTTGATTTGTTCAAGTATCTGCTGCATTTCCCCGTTCGTCAGGGGAACATCGTTCAGCCGGTCGCGTCCCCGATTATTGTCGAAGAGAATGTCCGCCCAGTTTTGGATCAGTTCCGCTTCCGTTTTATAGCGTAAAACTTCGCGCTCCCAGCCTTTGTCGAAAAGCAGGGTAATGAGCGCGTTCTCGAAATCGCTTTCCCGGTCGAATGTCATGATTTGGTTTCCTGTGATCGTGATTTTAGACAAACATTCTCTCCAACATCGCCAGTTTGATCTGTTTCAGCTTTTCAAGCTCCTGTTCATAAAGCGTGATAAGACTGTCGAGCTTGCGGAAAAATACGCCAATCGCGGCTTGCTCCGGAAGTCCTTTCGGCATGATTACTTCCACATCTACCAAGTCCGTAGCGCTAATCGCAGGATAACTTGTACCAGTACATAGAGTCAAGACAGATATTACAAACCTGCTATCTTGCACCAATGCCAACAAAAAGTACCCATCACATCGTGGACGCAACTGTGCATACCCCGTCGAAAAGACATAATGTTTGGAACCATCCTCGAACAGATAATTGTTCTTTTGATATGGTCTGACGGTCTGATAGAACAGATCTCCTTTACGAGCAAGCCGTTGTGCTCTGGAAGGTGCGGATAGTCTTGTCTCTGTTCTGTGTGTGACCATTTCGATTCCAACGACAGACTCAAGATCGACATATTCAAACAATTCTGGCAACTCATCTTTGGGATTAACTTCGGCAATATCTCTCATTTTGCGCCGTTCCCATTCGCCATCAAACCCCTTAAACCGCACCCTCGGTTTATTCTTGTTCATCGTCATCTTATTTGCCCTCCGGCTCCGGGCTGAACAACGCTTTGAGTTCGGCCAATCCCATCATATCGTAGTCATCGCCTTCGAGTTGGTCGATCATCTCGGCAAGTTCACGTTCGGTTTCACTGATCCGGGAATCGATCTCCAGGTAGGTCACAGCGTACTTTTCGGACAAGTGTCGAACGGCCTTTACCAGTTCGTTCACGATTCCCGAAGGAAGCTCAAGCAACAGGGACGTCAAAGGTTCGATCCATTTCGCTTTCAACAGCGTTTTCGCCTGCGCGTTTGTCAGATTCCCGATCATCTCTTTCGTTCGGACATGCAAATCGGCGGCTTCCGTTTTCACGACACGTTTGAGTTCCTTTTCTTCGTCCATGAGTCTGGCGACGCGGACAAGATGAGCTTCGAAAGAATCCTCCGGGAAGGTGTGCGCATTGCGAAGAAGCGCGACGCGTTCGTTGACTTTGCCTTTTGCGTAAACCCCGCCGGTGTTTTCCATCGCGGCCCAGTCGACTTTCGAATGTTCCGCGATGTATCGCAATTTGGCCGCTTTGCCCGCCTTCTCATCGAAGAGCTCTAAATATCCTGTCAGTTCGGCAAGTTCTTCGGATTCGACCTCGGCATAGACTTCGCCCAGCTTTCGCGCGACTTCTTTCGCGACAAAGGCCGTGTTGTCATCGTTCAGATAATCGCCGTCTTTCTCCTCCTCCGAAAACGACTCGATGATTTCCTCATATTCCGAAGCGATCTTGTCCAGCCGACCTTCTTTTTCGCGTATTTGTTCATATTCGGTTTGAAGAAAAGTCGCCTGCGCCAATTCAAAGGGGATAACGTGCCCGACCCAACCTTCCTGAACTTCTTCGTCCCTGCCGTTTTTCTTCTTAATCACCATATTGGGATCGACCTGTCTCACGGCGTCGAAGCCCTCGGTCTGAATGATTTCGAGGTCCGCTGAAATACCCCGCCATTGATCGTCCAATATCTGAAATGCCCGGTACTTGTCGACAAGCGGTATGGACGACAGACGAGCGAATATATCGTCGCAGATGACCGTTTCTTCGCCGGAGACATTCAATGTCGTCATTTTACCAATCAATTCGGATTCCAAAGACACGTCGAATCCCTCGAACGCGGCACTAAAAGCGGCCGTAAAGGATTGTACACTTTTATGTTTGACAATGGTATCCTTTATCTCGTCAACCGCCAAAGACGAATAGGGCGTTTCGTCGCTGCGAAACAGAACCTTTCGAAGGCGTGGAAAAACACTCCAATATCGATTCAACAGATCAATTTCGGCATTTGGAATACCGCCGTTCATCGTGGCGTAAATATCCCAGGTTTCCACGTCGTCGGACGAATCGACGTATCGCGGAATATTCAAATTATATTCGTTGTTCCTGATTTCGTCCTTTGCAACAACTCTCGAAAATTTGCATACGTCGGCTCTGGCAACCACCGTGTCGACAATTCTTTTGATATGGGACGCCAAAAGCCTGTTGTTCTTTCCTTCCTTGAAAAAACCTTTGGAAGCGTCGATAAACAGAACGTCCGAATTCGGCCTTTTCTGACGTAAAATCATAATGATTGTGGGAATACTTGTCCCAAAGAAAATATTCGCGGGAAGTCCGATAATCGTGTCGACGTGATTCTGTTCGACAAGGTTCGTTCTAATCTTCTCTTCTTCTCCGCCCCGAAACAAAACACCGTGTGGTAGAACAATGGCCATCATACCATCCGGCTTGAGATGGTACAGGTCGTGAAGAAGAAAGGCATAGTCCGCTTTGCCTTTGGGAGCCAAACCAAAACGACTGAAACGCGCGTCGTTTTCCTTATTGGACGGGTCCCAGGGAATCGAATAGGGCGGATTCGAAACGACGGCGTCCACGTACAAAGGACGGTAGGTCCTGTTCGGATCGTTTTCGTCGAAATACGGCCAGTCGTCTTCCAACGTGTCGCCGTTCCGTGTTACGATATTATCGGGAAGAATACCGCGCATAACAAGATTCATTCGAGTCAGATTGTAGGTGTTTTCTTTCCACTCTTGTGCGTAATACTTGATATTGTCACGACTGTCCGTATGTTTGGCGACACTTTTGCCGATGGTGATCAACAATGAACCCGAGCCGCTGGTGGGATCGTATATCTCTATCTTTTTTCGATCCTTCAAATGATTGGCAATGATCTCCGACATCAGGAAAGAGACTTCGTGAGGCGTATAGAAT
>JAQVID010000582.1 GCA_028695865.1 Thermoguttaceae bacterium
TCTTGAAATCTACTCTGGAATCGAGTCGCGAAACGATAAAAACGGTATGTGCATGATTCACGCCAAGACAGGTCAGTTCATTTGGGGACTTCAGGAAAAATCATATCATATTCACTCCAACGGAATATGTTCCGATATCGACCCGCGATATCCCGGTTATGAATGCTTTGGCGGCGAATCGAAAAACGATTTCAAGAACGACCGGTATCTGTGGACCGCGGACGGAAAGCTGCTCGCTCGCGGAACCAAAGACGAAGAGGTCGGTGTTCGAGGTCTTGGTGCCATCAGTGTCTGGTGGGATGGCAGGCCTGATCGCGTTATTATTCGAGGCAATTCCAAAAGCGGTCTCTTCGAGCATTTGCATTTTCCCGAAAAGGAAATGTTGAAAAAAACCGGTTTCATGGGAACGATTGTTTTGACCGGCGATTTCTATGGCGACTGGCGTGAAGAGCTCGTGACGTCGCTTCCGGGTGAAGTGCGAATTTATTCGACGACCATACCGGCACAGAACCGTCATGTTTCACTCATTCAGGACCGTAATTACCGCGCGACGACAATTGAGAACATGTGCGGATACACCAGTGTTCCCGTTCCGGGTTATGATCTGAATAAGGAACCCGCGAAGTAGTTCATCTGCTTTCCGCCAAACCGTTTATAAACTTCCTTCTCACCGGTAAAAAGAATCGCCGTGAATGTTTGAAAGAGCAACGTATCATGGATTCGCTCATATGCAGAAGGAAGTTTTTCACGCAGGGACGCCCCAATCGCGGCAAAGAAAAAGAACATCGTGAAATTTCTTTAAATAAAAGCTTGCTCCCGCCGTCCCCGGTTGACAGAAAACAATCTACCGCCGACTTTAATTGTCGGTGATCGGCTTCCCGTTTACCTTTTGAAACGGGGGGCCGGTCGCAGAGCGCGACAATCTTGTAATACGCTTGTAATACTCGTGTAATACTCGTGTAACGTATAAAAGAGCAATATCGCAACCGGCGCACAAAAGTCTTACCACACAAAAACCTTACCACATGATGGCCCACAAGCCAACGATGATAAAATAGCAACCCATGATAATAAGGAGCAGACTGAACAGGTAGTCGGGCATGTCGAAATAACGAAAGTCGTGAACCGGTTTGCTCTCGGGCGTTGTCGTTGCTTTTTTAACGCGGATTCGACGACGGCGGCGACGAAATCGATATCGGAAGACAGTCAAAAAATATCGGATACACGACGCAATGGCCAAATAGACCAAAAAGAACCAAAATAAATTGCCCGACAGAGCCGGACTGGGGACAAGCAGAACGAGAAGCACGCCGGCAATGGGCAAGGAATCCAGATAAAGCCTGATGGAGAGAAAGTCGTTGATTGCCGCTTGGGGTAATGTGGAAGGAGCATGAAAAGGAAAACGAATGGTCGCCGTATTGGTAAACAGGTCGTCCGCTTTTTGGGCGAATCGGGCTTCGCGAATTCCACGCCACAGGAGCGTCAGTCCCGCGGCAACGACGACAAACATGTGAACGCAATGAATACTGACGAGGAGAATGGCCAGCAGACAACAAACAAGAATGTCGGGAATCGCGGGGGCGAAAAACGTTTTCATTCCTCCCCAGCGACCAGGAAACGTTTTCGCCTTTCGTCGTAAATAAAACGAAAGAGCACTGGGAGCCAGTCCTCGTTGTATTCCCAAAACAATACCAAACAATAAAGACATGAACATCGCAAAACGCTCGCTTGTCCGCAGGTAAAGGTTCGATTTAAGTCATGGGCTTGGTCATGCGCCAAGGGTCAAGGGCCTGTTCAAGTTGCTCGGGCACAAGCAACTTCTCTTCCTGGCAAAGCTGCCGAACTGTTTTGCCTGTTGAGTATGCTTTTTTCGCGATGCCCGCCGCCTGTTCATATCCAACGAAAAGATTCAAACCGGTCGCCATTGATAAACTCTGTTCGACATATCGATTGCATTGTTCTTTATCGGCTTGCATGAGGAGTAAACATTTCTCGTTGAAAACGTTAATCGCTCCGGTAAGTATTCGTATGGATTCCAGCATGGTATCGGCCATGACAGGCATCATAATATTGAGTTGGAATTGACCACCGGTTGTGCCCGCAAGCGTCATGGTTTGATCGTTACCGGCTACCCGGACGCAGACTTGCATCAGGCTTTCGCACAAAACGGGATTGACCTTGCCCGGCATAATGGAACTGCCCGGCTGAAGATCGGCCAGACGAATTTCATGAAATCCGCAACGTGGACCCGACGAAAGCCAACGAATATTATTCGCAATACCGTGTAAACTCGTCGCGATGGTTTTGAGCAATGCGTGCGCGGCGACAAGTCCGTCCCGCTGGGCATTGGCTTCGAAATGGTCTGCCGCCTCAACAAAGCCGATTCCTGTCGTTTCGGCCAAAACGGAACAGACCAGGCCGCCAAAGCCGGAAGCGGTATTGATACCGGTTCCCACGGCCGTTCCACCGACCGGCAGTTCCGATAATTGACGAATCGCTTCTTCACACCGACTGACGGACAGTTCTGCCTGTCTGCTCATTCCGCCGATCTCCTGACCAAGCGTCATGGGCGTTGCGTCCGCCAAATGGGTACGCCCGATCTTGAGTATATGCTGCCATTCCACACTCTTTTCTTTGAGAATGGCAACAGTTCGATTCAATGCCGGGATAAAATTATGTTGTAAAGCTTGCGCAGCCGCAACGTGAATCGCGGTCGGAAAAATATCGTTCGTCGATTGCCCACAGTTGACATGATCGTTGGGATGGATGACTTTGTTTTGCGAGAAACGGTCGTATCCCGCCAGTTCCATTGCCCGATTGGCGATGACCTCGTTCGTGTTCATATTGGACGATGTACCTGAACCCGTTTGGTATACGTCAATGGGGAATTGGCCGTCGAACTTGCCTTGCCCCACTTCCCATGCCGCTTGGATGAGCGCGTCTATGTCGGCCCGTGAAAGCGGATGGCGTACCCGAACTCCGAGTAAGCCAAGTGAATCGTTCGCCTTGGCCGCCGCCCATTTTACCAAACCGAGCGCGTGAATCAGTTCGGGAGCAATGTGTCGTCCTGATATGGGAAAATTATCGACAGCCCGCTGGGTTTGCGCTCCATAATATACGTCGTATGGAAGTTGTACTTCG
>JAQVID010000583.1 GCA_028695865.1 Thermoguttaceae bacterium
TCTTCCGATCTAGGCATCGTTATCGCGCTGTTCCTTCCCATGATTAAACTGATCGAAAGCCTTTCGAAATGACCGGTTCGAAAAGCCGTTCGAAAAGGCTGTGGATCATTTCCTTTTCCTTATGTCCCCTGGCGTCGGAGGTGAAAACATGAATGTCACAATGTTGAAAACAAGTCGTGCCCGAAGCGGTTTCACCATGATTGAGCTTCTCGTGGTCATGATGATTATTGTCTTGGTTTCCGGTCTCCTGATCGGAACTTATGCCGGCGTCCGTACTCTGTTCCGCGGGGTCTCGGTTCAGCAGCGTATGGGCCAAATCTCCCATGCTCTGGAAGTGTACAAGCAAAAGCATGGTGAGTATCCGCCGGACGGAAGCCGTCTGGATGAGATTCGCCGTCATATTCTCAAACGGTGGCCCAATGTGCTCCGTGATAAGTCAACTTATGGCGGAAGTACGAAACTGCAAGTCTATCTTACCATGGTTCCGCGTGACCCGCACAAGGCGCTTTTGTTCTGGCTTTGTGGTCCTCCCCGGGGAACAGGCGGCGCCGTCGGTTTTTCGACCGATCCAAACGATCCGTTCGGCCTGACGCAAAATGGGACAAATTTTGTTTTTGATCCCAATTGTGATACATTGGAAACTCCTTTGATTGATCTTTCGTTTGACGGCAACGCGGCCGATGGCCGTGATCATGGAAATTGTAATTTCGCCGAAGGCTGTTTTGTTTACGCGGACAAGCCTGTGGTTTATTTCCGGGCCGAGAAGTTCGGTTATCTGTGCGACAAATATGCTGCCGACGGAACGTTGATTCAGGCAAATGTTCCCAAGCTGTGTTATTACGACGACGATCCGTCCAATACTTCATGTAGCGTCATTCACATGGCGGCGCCTTACATGAAGGGCAACAAATGGGTGAATCCGGACAGTTATCAGTTGATTTACCCGGGCGACGATGGCCAATTTGGTTCGAAATATTTGAATAATGTGTTGGAAGACGCCGGTCGGCAGTATGTTGCGCGTAATTTGAGTGACCAGATGACCTTCAAAGTGGAAGACGAAGACAATATTACGAACTTTTGTACCGGAGGTACCCTGAAAGATGATATGTAAACCGGCAACTGTGTTATAATAGAACAGTGTGCGGGACATTGATACACGAAATTTCTTGAAAAAGCATGTGTTATCCCTTGCAAGTTGTCGCAATAAGGGGTAAAACATGATGTTTGAGTGCGTGAAACGAAAATCGCTCCTTTGGCATGAAAATTGCTAGTTAAATAGGTTGGTTTGATTTTTCGGGTCACGCAAGTAATGTGTGTTGTGTGGCTAATGATAAATGATGAAAGATTTAATATTTTTTGTGGTAAAATCGATATGATGAAACCTTATCCGACAACTGATTGCCCGGCACGCTCAAGCGCCTTCACCTTGATTGAACTCCTGGTGGTGATTACGCTTATTGCCATGCTTGGTTCCATGTCGATCGCCGTATCGCGAGTTGCCATTGAGTCGGCCAAAAAGAGTCGCACGGAAATGACGATTGCGAAAATCGATGCGGCGTTAACCACGATGTATGAAAAATATGCCGATAAAAAGGTTGATGTTTCGCCGTATTTGAGCCGGTCGTTCAGTAATACCGGAAAACTCTGGTTTTATGACAATTGCGCCTACCCCAATAACGATTTGTGGAAGTATTACGGAACGAATTCAACGGCCCAATTTTACATGTCCGATACTTCCAAATGGAGTGGCACGGCCGGTCAGGTTTATTTGCGAAACAATCATTTCCTGGTCCCCGCTCTGTGGCGACTTCATTTGATTCGCGACATGATGAGAATGGATATGCCTTGCTGGGCAACGGAAATATATTGGGGGCCTGTCCTCCCTGATGGCTCGCTTGATTCCCGGACAGGACGAACAACGCCGCTGTCCGTGATTTATCAAGGAGCGCTTTCAACGGCCACCGGTAATAATTGGGACGCGATTTTCTCCTGGAGTGATGCCCAGCATGCCCAATTTAACGCCGAGCTCCTGTTTTTGGTCGTGATGAATGGCGACCCGGAAACGCGGCAGTTGTTCAACGACCGTGAAGTGGCCGATGTGAACAACAATGGTTTGTTCGAATTTGTAGACGGTTGGGGCCGTCCGATTTATTGGCTTCGCTGGGCTCCGGGCATCGGTTCGACCGACCGGCCGTTTTTCAACGCGATTTTATCCAATGGTTCGGTTTCCGCCGCGATTAAAACCGATTTGCGAACCGCCCTGCTTACCTCGGCAATCAATACGGATACGGACCGCCAATATTCAGGAAACGAGGTCTATACCGGGGCGTACGCCTGTCGTCCGGGAAACGATCCGGTTTTTGGTTATGTCAATCAGGTTACGGCCATTGAGACAGCCTTGAATCAGGTTGACCCGGTGCGCGTCGATGATGATCCGCTCGACCCGCTTGGTATGGATTGCCTGTGTCCGATCTTGTCAAATAACCGACTCAATTCGCGGAGTTGGCTTTTGGTTCCGTATGTTTTTTCGTGCGGAGTGGACGGCATGGCGGGTATTAACTCCGGAAATTTTCGTTGTAATAATGTCGGGCAGATGCCGGAGTTTATGCGAACCGTTTTATATCCTTTCCAATATAATTTGAATTGCGGCAAGTACGAGGTCGATTCCAACGGTGTTTTAACGAACTATCAAAAAGACAACATTCACAATCACAAAATAACGAGGTAATTCAGTCATGACGTATCAGACTGGTAACAATGGGATGCAACGTTCAAGCGAAGCGAATGTACCACGGCGCCGTGGTTTTACCCTCACGGAATTGCTCGTGGTTATTGTGATTATTACGCTGCTTGCCTCGATCACTTCCTACGTGATTTTGTCTGCGCGGAATACCGCCAAGGCGTCTGTCGTGAAAATGCAAATGGCTCAATTGTCGATGGCATTGGACGCGTACAAAAAGGAGTATGGCGAGTATCCCCCCGATTTCAGTGATACCAACGCGGTTATGCGACACGTGCAAAAACGGTGGCCTCGCTATGGCGTGACCGATTTCGTCCAGTTCCGTGCCCATATCGCCTGGGGGTCAAAACTCTCTGCTTTGGTGGACCAATACAAAGGTAATACGAGTTTCTCGC
>JAQVID010000584.1 GCA_028695865.1 Thermoguttaceae bacterium
GTCAGACGATTGGTCAGGAGATTCGCGCAAAACAAGAATCTGAAATGACAAAGCTTACAGCACTTGCCAATTTCTTGAAAAAATCGAATTACCCATATTGTCTGTTAAAAGCTCAAGCCCAATTTGACCGGAAACTGATCACCTACTCGGGAAGCAAAGCCTCGGTTACGTATACGATAACCGTTACATTTGATGAAGAACGCTTCGACGATCTTGTTCAGCCCATGTTGCCCATGTTGGATGACTTGGCCAGCAAAAAACAGCAAGGAACCATTCGGCAAGTTTCTGTCAGCGTTAAGCAACTGAATGCTCACGGATCGGGAAGCACAGAAAAAACGGTCTCCATGTTTGGCGGAAACGCCTTTCCGGAGCGAGTTTCTTCCGATTACATTCAATTATATGTGAATACGGAGAGAACGGCTGGTTTGAAAGCGACGCAATGGATGGCATACGTCCTTCCGAAACGCAGTGTCCTTCTTCTTAATCTCATGGAAAGAACCGTTCCGGCCGTTCGAGTTGCCTTTCTTGACAGCAGAGGGCAGGAAGTTACTTATCGATATGTGCCTGGAATAAACAGCCAGTGTGCAGTAAATGGTTTTTATGGCAAGAATCGAGTTATCTATGGACGATCAGAACGTTTTTTGGAGGACGAAGGGGAAAACAAGCACGCTGAAAGCGGTCTCCTTTTTCCTCGGCGATATCAGGCCGCTCCAGGCAGAATGTCAGGGTCGGTGTCATATCCAGACTATGATACAGCAGACGTTATTCATTTTATGTGCCCGTTCGGCTATACTCAATATACATCTCTGAACAGTCGAAGTTACCTGAGCGGAGGACAGTTTTTTTCCGAATTTCTCATGACGGTAGAAGCGACCATGCCTGTAGAAAAACTTGAACAAATAGATCATCTGGAGTGTACTATTGTGTCCGAGAACTCGGCGCAAGACTCGGCTTGGCTCAAGTTGCCGGACGCTCTCAAATACTATACCGATCAGGTACGCTAGACCGGTCCTGATTCGTCGTGAATTACTTCAGCATGGCATCGAGAATGTAATAATTGAGTTCCTCGTAATCCCGCTGAGCCTGAAGCTGCTCAATTTTGCTCTCGTCGAGCGAACGACTGATTTCCAGAAGTCGCAGGAACGTCTTGCGACTGTATTCCAGGTGCTTGAAGGCGACCTCGTCTTTTTGCGTTCGCATGACCTTGACATCCAGTCCGATCCATTCGCCGTTAAGGCCATAACCATGCTGATCAAGTACACGGACCTGATTGAGCGCGCGGCGTGGATCGACCGCGCCAAACGTTAAGTCCTGATCAAACTTGAGTCCGTTTTGATCATTGAGATGAACGCTCCAGAGTTTTTTGTGTGCCAGAGCATAGCCCATTTCGTCCGAAGGCGACAGGTTGGCCAAAAGAGCGTGTGCCGTTTCGATCAAACAACCAACGCGGTCAGGAGCATTTGTCAAAAGTCCAAGGGCAATAGCATGGCCAATCGTCGGAATGTACGCGTGATCCATTGGTTCATTCGGCTTGGATTCGATCATCACGCGAACATCTTTGTTATAATCAAGCAGAATCTGAATAGCTTCGGCAATGCGCTGCGTAGCGACAACCGGGTCTTTAGCTTCTCGAATATAGGTACCTTCCCGGGCAAGCCAGAAGACAATATTTCTGGTCCCCAAAGCGGAGGCAATATCGATGGTTCGTTTCACGCGATCAATGGCAAACTGTCGGCAGTTGGGACAATTCGAGGTGAAACCGCCATCGATTGTTCGCGGGTCCATCCAAAGTCGCGGAGCAACGAATTCGGCGACCAGTCCATGATTATCGAGTACTTTTTTGAGGTCGGACGCTGCCTTAATGATTGCTTCCGGGCTCATATTGTTCATATTCGGAACAGCGTCGTCGTCATGAAACTGAACGCCGTCGAAACCGAGCTTTTTATACACTTCCAATTTTTCATTGAAAGGAATCGTTTTGCGAACTTCCGGACCAAACGGATCGGCGCCTTCGTGAATATTCCACGGACCAAACGAAAATCGAAATTGACCTTGCATGTATTACCCTTTCTTTGTGTTTTACTTAAAATACCGAATTTCACATCAAGCTTTCCGGCAGTTGTTTTGCGTTTCGAAACGGTGTTCCCGGCGTTTGGTCGGAAACAGGTTATTTCCCTATTATTTGTTATAACCGAATCGGGCATGGTTGCAATGCCATTTTGCGCAAAATTTACTTCCTTTTTGCGACACGAACAGCAGAAAAGAAACAAGTAAGAATATCCTGTCCAGCGTGCTTTGCTCCTGTTAATCATACTACCGATAAACGCCGCGGGTTTGCCACTGGCGCGAATGTAATCTTATCACAGGTGATTTATAGAAGCTTTGCTTGATTTTTTGTGTTGTCCGACCTGAATTGTCATACATATTAACTTAAGCATAACTCATTATAAGTCAATGATTTATAAATGTAATCCGCAGGGGAAATGAGCAAAAATCAGGAAAACAAACCGGTGCTTCATCCCTCCCACAGCACCCCCTGACGCCCCTTGCCGGAGGTATAACCTAAAGCTAATACCAATGGCCTGAATCTCCCTGTTTTCCGAAGATAAACGGGAAGCCAATCACCGGAAATTGAAAAATCGGCAGTAAAAGGTTGGCGGGGGGGAACGACACCGTAATAACTCGAAATTTCCCTGGAAAACATGGTACGAATACTGCGGTGTACGACCAACGGTACCGCCAGAAGTACTGTTACAGGCTTGACCGTCGTCGTTCCCCTTATTATAATAAAAATGTTGAAAGAAAGCAAATCACCTCTGGACACGAATACACTGGATACGAATATAAATGATCAGTTGCCAAACGCGAAAAACCTCATTCGGACCTGTTTCGCTTTGTGTGGAGTCGGGCTATATTACGAGGCTCATGTTTGGCTCAAACGATGTTTCTCATTTGAAAAAAAGGAATGAATCAGACGTTTCTGCCGTGGTTTCCGAGACAATACAACTCAATGATCTGCCCGAAAGCCCTCTTTCTCAAGGTGATTCCGCTCTTCTTGACCAAGCGTTTATTCAGCTTGAAGAATATTTCGCGGGAAAACG
>JAQVID010000585.1 GCA_028695865.1 Thermoguttaceae bacterium
TAGGACGGAACCGAGATTTGATCGGTCTTCGGAGCAAAAGCATCCGGCTTCGGAACAGGGTCCGTCTTGAGCGTGTCAAGCGGCGTGGGCGCCGCACCCGGCTTCGGAGCTCCTGCGGCTCCTTCAACACTAACACCACCAGTAACCGCACCATCAGAAATCACACTGGAATCATTCGAGGCACCACAGCAAGAGCCCGTTACGGAACCGCCGAAGAAACCATCGCACGGGCTGCCACAGGGGCTGCAACACGGGCTGCCACACGGATTGCAACACGGGTCACAACACGTATCGAAACAGCACGGACCGCAGGCATACCAGGGGTCCCGGGCAAATTTCGAGCAGCAGAAGTTCTTTTTCATGGAGAAAAAGCTCTTCAAGCCACTGAAAAAACCACACGAACGTTTTGCAGGCAACATTTCGACACACGGATCACAAAAACACGGATCACAGCAATCACCCACAACGACTTCGCCACAGCAGCCAGCCATAAAATCCTGCTCGTAGCTTCCCTCGATGGGACTGCTTGAATAACCAAAACCATTGGCGTTGCCGTCAAATCCGCGAAGCGGACCATTCAAAGCCGAAGTTCCAGCAGCTCGACGGCGACTCCAGTTTCGATACGCAAACGGACTGCGGGCACCACGATTGGGATTGATATAAACGGTGTCCATCTCGCCTTCATAACCCAGGAACGAATTCATGTTTCCACCAGCAAAGGCGGCACTCCCTTCGTAATCTCCCGGGGACATGGCCGACGGAACCGCACGCTTCGACTTACCGGCCTGCGTCTGCTGGGGTGCCATTGTAAGCATACAAATCAGAACTGCCACAGAACAGGCAATTACCGTCACTCGATTCTTACTCATTGTTCTCTCCTACTCCTGATAAAACTCTTAAAAGTTTATTTTTACCTAATATTATTTACTTCACTATTTTGTTTTTTTTGCGCGACTAATAAAAAATATCCTATTGATACTCTTTTACACACAAAACCCGTATTTACTATATTATAATCGGATTAGCGCTCTTGTGCCATACCCCTTGCAATGGAAAAATCTTTTTTTTCCCAAAATCACCAAGCCAGAAAGAACGATTATAGAGTTTAAGCCGTTCCGGGAGTCGATTTTCCCTCGTTTTACTGTGTCTTGTATTGTGTATGACAAACGGCGCAGATATAAATATAAGTACGGAGCATAATATAACGTACGGCATATACATAACGTACTTATATCATCTGTCTTGTTTTTCAAAAAAACTTGACTCGTCTTCGAAAACAACTCTCTCCCACGCGTAATTACCATGTATAATATTAGTGTGTGGTCGCTTCCGACCGGAAGAACGACTCTTTTTGACATTCCCTGACATTGAATACTGTGCTAAACGGATTCCACAACATGAGACAATCGTACACTCCCCCCAAAAAATGGTCCCCACGCCTGTTGGCCGGGCTTGTTTTATCTTCCGTTATCATATCTTTGATCATTCTGTTTTTTTATCCCGTTCTTTTTAAGGACAGACAATTTGCTTTTCGCGACGATGTATTCTTTTACATCCCCATTTTTGAGCAAATTCAAGAGTATTATCACCAGGGTGAGTTCCCGCTTTGGGACCCCGATACGAACTTGGGACAGCCTTTGGCCGCCAACCCCGCCACTTCCATTTACTATCCGGTCAAGCTCGTTTTCTTTCTGTCTTGGCTAACCCCATTGAGTTTTCATTCGTGTTATAAAATTTACACTTTATTTCACGTCGTTTGGGGGATGTGCGGCATGTACCTCATGATGCGACGGTTTAAATGTTCCCGCGGCGCTTCCCTTATTTCTACCATAGCATACATGTTTGCCGGAAGTGTTATTATTCTATATTGTAATATCATCTTTCTCATCGGTGCCGCCTGGATTCCCTGGATTGTCTTGTGCGGCGATCGTCTATTGCGTTCCCCGGGAGTTGGCCGTTTTTTGATTTTCACTCTCACGCTGGCTCTGACGGTCCTCGGCGGCGATCCGCAAACGGCGTACTGCATCGGAATGGCTCTCGTCGCGATGGCTTTAATCTACTGGCGAACAGGCTTGTTGGACAGACCCCAAACGCAAGCAGATTCTCTTCATTTGATTCAGGCGGGAACTCCGACGGCCCCCAATCATGTGAACATGCCTGCCCGTGCGACGTTTAAGGTATTTCTTTCACGGTTTGGAATCTTGTTGCTCTCCGCAATCGTCGCCGGTTTGCTTGCCGCCGTACAGATCATACCTGCCAACGAATTGGCCCGTCATTCTGATCGTACACTGTGCGACATGCAGTATTCGATTTGGGATGTTCCTCCGGGGTCCATCTGGGAGATTCCCGGATATCTCCGCAAATGGAATGCTTTTCCTCCTGGAAAAACGCCGGAAAAAATCGCCGCCAACCGGCCGGCAAGTCGCATGACCGGTATCTTGAACGGTCTGCTCTGCCGTCAACTTTCTGAAGGAGGGCATGCCAATGTCATTTATTCCTTTTCCGTCATGCCCTATCATTTCGTTGATTTGCTTTGGCCCTATTTCGGTGGAAGGAGTATTCCAGAAAACGGCAAATGGGACCCCTACGCCGTCGGTTGGTTTCACAGCATGTATATGGGCGCGTTTGTGTTTCTTCTGGCACTGACCGCCGCCAGAATTCGTCTGAAAAAACCAGCGGTACCGCGTAATAACGCGGACCATCAGACGGGCCAATCTTCCCGAGGTTCGCTGCGCCGTGCGATTGCCGTGTGGTCGACCTGGACCGCGGTCATAACCGCGTTGGCTTCGTTGGGCGGCTATGGACCTTGTTGGTGTTGGCGCGTTCTTGCCGCTCGTGGAAATACTCCGTGGCTTGTGGGCGATGGTGATCCTGTTGGCGGACTGTATTGGTTTTTCTCTGTCTTCCTGCCCGGCTTCGGAAGCTTTCGTTACCCCGCTAAAATGATCGTCTTAACCTCTTTCGCTTTGGCTATTCTTGCCGGAATCGGTTGGGACTGCTGCCGGACAAAAAAATTGCTTTTGAAACTCTGCTCCTGGAGTATCTGGCTGTCGTTGTTCGCCCTGTGTTTCGTCTGTGCTTCCGGGGTCCGGCTTTTCGAAAGACCAATCACTCCG
>JAQVID010000586.1 GCA_028695865.1 Thermoguttaceae bacterium
CTTCATGATCGTCGTCATCAATATCAGGACAGTCGTCGAGCGGATCGGATTCGTCTTGCGGAACGGACGCCGACTGGGTATTCAGCCCGTCGTCATTATGCGACTGGAAAAAATCAAGCGGGAAATCGCTTCCGCAGAAAATGCAATTGCAGTCGAACAGATGGATATGAATTGCCATAAAAAACTCCTTCGTTAGATGATGAAAGTATCGTAATATAAAGTGTTTTATCGAGCCCAGGGAGCGGAACCGTCATTGGTGGTTTCCGCATTCTCCGTTGCGAATTGCCGTTCCCGTTTGCTATAACCGCGAACCTCGTTGTATTGTTCGCCGGTTGCTTCATTTTCGCGAATTTTCACGTTAACTGTGAACGGCAGGTTATGAAGATCAATCGAATCTCGCGGCTGGAGAACGTTCACCGCATGACAAATCGCCGACAAATTCGCCTGGGCAATTCGCTGTGTTTTCACGTTGACGTGGTTCAAACAGAGCCGGTCCCAGAGTTTGTTTCCCTTGTATTCGCCCTCAAGAATCGTCATTTCGAGCTCAAGGTAAGACCCGTTTTTCGCCTTTGTTTCCTTGGTGGAACTGGCGGTAATTTCAACGACGTATTTGCCTGCCGGAACGATTTCACGCGGGACTGTCGGTTCAACACGAGTGGCATCAAAATTAAGCTGTGACATAATGTTTCCTTTCATTTTCTTTCAATTACATAAAATACAGACGATATTTTCAACTTCTAAAACGAACGAATGACTTCCAAAAGAAACGTGTCCGTTGTTTCTTTCCCGTCGTCTTCATACATTTGACCAAGGAGTGTAATCATATTTTCGCGACGCAGACGGGACCATTTTTTACGTAACATATAAAACGGTTCCTCGCCATTGGCTATTGGTTTCGTCGGCGAATGATCGTCGGAGGCAGTTGCCGTCCCCTCTTGCGTCTTATCCAGTAAAACGCGAATCCGTTTCGTTTCATTCTGGCATTTGGGCACGGAAAGTTTCTCGGCTGTTGAGTGACTGTACGCGGCGGGAATTTCCGGGTTGTCGTCAATAGGACGATGTACAATGTAGTGTTCTTTCATAATAAATACCTCAATAAACGTTATTTCGATTTAGCGTCAGGCGTTTTCAGCGGAAACAGATCAATAGCGACAGACGGGATTTCGCACGTATCCTTTTCTTCCATGACCGCTTTCAAAACGAACTGTGTCCACTTGTAAATCTCACGACGAGTCGCTTCGCGGCGATTTCTTTGCTGTGAAAGCCATGCGAGATATTGTTGAACGATTCCCTTCGAAGGATGGATTGAATCTGTACCGAGAAGAAGATCGCAAAAGTCGCTCACTTTTCCACCACCAATAATCGGAACTGCCTTTACCAGAACACCCAATGCTGTGGTGTCGAATTTTTCACCCAGGGTATCGATCAACAAGCTGATCAAAGTCCCGTACTCTTCATAATACGGAAACAAGTCTTCCGCATACGTGTAGTCCTGAAGCCTGCAATTCAGTCCGGCGACAACCGCTTTCAGAACTTCAATCTCCTTGCCGCGAATCGTATTGCACTGATATTCCAGACGAAAGACGTCCAGAAGCGTTCGCTTATGACCATGATCGAATCGCAGATGCTGTCGATAGCTTGCGTTGAATCGGACAAAAGCCGTAATCGTAATACCGGTGCGAACAATGGCAATGAGTCGATGCTGACCGTTCAACACAGTTCCATTTGCCGCAAGGACGATGAGACTATCGCTTTCGCCCCAGTAGCCGTTTTTCATAAGAAACATATATTCTCGAACGGTCCTTTCGGAAATGGAACGATTGAAATAGTTGTGACCAAGCCATTTGGCAGCCAGTTCCGGAGTAATAACGACGAGCTTAATGTCTTTGGGGTCCATTGCGTCCAATGGAATAAAATTCATATCTTTCTTCATGGTTTTCACCTTTCTGTCTTGCTGTTGCTTAATGTTTGAGCCAATTGTATGAACAGGGTTTCCGTTTCTTCTTTGCCTTGCCAGTAGAGAAACCTGTCGAAGAATGCGGAGAAAAACTTGCTCCGATATTCTTCGGGAAAGAGTTCGAAGATTGCGCCGACCAAGGGATCGGGATCGACGCAACTTATCTGGTTCAAGGTAACACTCGGTTCCCAATGTGGAGCAGCGTCCAAATAATTCTCTTCTCTCTCCGGTGTCACGGTCACCGGTTCGATAACTGTCAGTTCGGTACTGGGAACGGTCTTTATGGGTGAATTCTGCTTTTCTTTAAGCGAAGTATAGACACCGTTGACAGAAACACCTTTGTCGCCGCGTCGAAGCCGGGATTTTGTCTCCTCGTCCGCATTCGCTTCGATGTACTCGATTTTGGAAACGGTATTTTTGCCAACTCCGGCAAGAGAGGCAATTTGCTCCCTTGTTTCACCTATACCTTCCGCCCAATTGGGCGGAAGGTCTGTTTTGACGCCAGCGAACTGTCGTTTTTTGGCCATTTCCTCCAAAGCCGGTTTCATTTTGAGAGCAATAACCGTTCTGGCATAAGGCGTCATATTACGTCGACCTGACTGATTTTTGAGAATCCAGAACTTTGCATCGCCGATAGACTCGAACTTCATTTCCTTCGTTTCAAACGGGATGTTGTTCTCCATGCAAATCGCATATCGATGATGTCCATCAATGATCGTATCGTTCCAGATTGTCAGCGCGTCGCGACAACCGTCTCTAAGAATCAGTGTTTTGAGTTCTTCGTATTCTTCCGGTAACAACGGGGGAAGAAGCTCTTCAATATCCGATAAAATGGTCAGTTGTTTCATGTTTATGTTCCTTTGTGTTATTTTTCCTTCTTGAGCGAAGCCGACATGGCTTGAATAAGGGCATTCCAGTCGAACGGGAGAATTTCGGGAAGTGAGTAGCGATTCTTCGCTACACAGGATGGGGAACCGACTGTTCTAAAAATACGGTCGCCGCCTTTCACACCGCGCGAAGCGCCCAGTTCTCTCGTGGCCAATAACACAGCGTCCACCCATTCGCTGACAAGTGAAGCCGCCGCCTTATGAATACGTGGGGAGAATCTACTTACTGGAGACGATTCCGGATCGGCGAAAT
>JAQVID010000587.1 GCA_028695865.1 Thermoguttaceae bacterium
ACAAAGGAAAAGGCTTTGAGACAACATACCGCTTTGTCATGGACGAATCGTGCTTCAAGACGAAGACAAAATCGCCGCTGTACGCCGTGGTGGAACTGCCGAAACAATACGTAATTCGTTGCAACGGTCAGGTTGTTCATCCGACGAATGACTGGTGGTTTGATCGCAGTGCCTTTAAGGTCGATATTACACAAGCGGTAAAACCGGGCCAAAACGAACTGACTCTGTCCCTCGAAACGATGAATGTCTTTTGCGATATTGTCCCTGTCTACCTGTTGGGTGAGTTCGATCTCAAGTCGGCGGAAAGCGGTTTCGTCATGACGGCACCGGGCACACTTGCGTTTCACGACGGCGATAAACCCTCTGATCGATATTGGACGCAATGCGGTATGCCGTTCTACGGTGAAAAAATATCCTATTGCGAAGAATTTAAGATAACCGTGGACAAAGCAGCGAACTATTTTGTGAAGCTTCCGCGAATCGGTGATTTGGGCAGGGAACCCTGGGCCCGGTGGAACGCCTCTGTGGCTCAAATTCATGTCAATGGCAAGTACACCGGAATCGTTTTTTACGAGCCGTGTGAGCTTGATATTACCCCTTGGATCAAAGACGGCGTTAACACAATTCAGGTAGTTCTGGTCGGCTCTCCGCGAAACTGGTGCGGTCCGCATTATAAAGGTCAATATTATAATGAACGCGGTTATTTTGACGATTTCAAACCTGCGCCGCCCACTCGACCCGCCGGTGAAAAATATGATCTTATTCCTTACGGACTTACCGAACCGTTCAACGTGATTCAACGCAAAAAGGGTACTTGACAACCATAGTCTGTCAGGCATACAATATCAGAAATACAATGAGTATGTTTCTTCACGATGTGGTGTGAAGAAACTGTTTTTCTACCGTTCACCTTTAACCAAACAATTTTAACATGACAAAAACAAGGACTTCGACCCGGGTACTGTTTGCTGCGGTAATGCTGCTAATAACCAGCCTTGCGCAAACGCCGGATGTTTCGGCGGCGGACTCAAATGAATTCAAGCAAAAAGATCGCGAGCTTTGGAATTCGCTCATACAGGGTGAAAACCTCGCGCTGGGCAGGCCGGTCCAGTTGGTTCCTGCTCCCGACTACCGATTAACCATCGCCGGCAATACAGACGAACTTGATTTGACCGATGGTAAACTGACGACGCAAAAAGACGACAAGCTTTGGTTCGACGCCAAAGCGGTCGGGTGGTACATGGCGCCCGGGCAGGATCGCTATTTGAAAATCGATTTGGGTGTGTCGCAACCGGTAGGACGTTTGGTCATTCGCTGCCTGGGGGGAACGACTCACAATTTCAAGTTCCCTCGACAGTTCGATACGTACGTCTCCAAAGACGGCGAGAATTATTATCCGACGCACACGATGCAAAAACTCATGCCGTGCGAAGCGCACCAGTCCGATTTCAAGCGGTTCTATTACGTGGACGAGCCGGGAAGTATGTATGACACGCGGGTCTATCCGTTTGTGCTTGATATAAACGCCGATGCCCGGTTTGTTCTGCTCAAGATAACCGGAGCAACGGCCAGTGTCTTTTCCGACGAATGGGCAATCATGAAAGCCGAAAAGAAAACCGCCGACTTCAATTCGGCTTATACCAAAACGCCGCGACGTTATCCGTTTGCGGGACTTGCCATTCAAACATGTTGGCCCGAATTCTGCCTCATTCGTAACGTCGTTGCGCCTCAGCATTTTATGGTAACCGATTTGCGCGTCTTGAATGATCGCAAAGAAAAGTCGTCTCTTGTGATTGAACTTCCCGATGGAATCGTACCTCTGCCGAATGAAATCGTTGGTCAGAAAGAAGAATCAACCACAGTTCCCCCCGGCTACACGCGATACGTTTGGGAACTGACCACAAAAGGGGGCAAGACGACCACTCCGGTTCTCTATTTCACGCTCAAAGACGCACAAGTCAAACAGATTGCCCATCCGGTTGTCGTCTATGCCCGGTGTGGCTCGACCGATCAATTCAAAACGTCACTGCCGGTGCGTCTGGTTCAACTCGACGAAATCAAACCTTTCGAAAAGCTTCATGTCGGTCTTGCCTGGATGTCGGAAAAAGAGCAAATGCTCTGGCCCGATTTCTTTGCAAACTGGAAAAAGCTTGGCTTCAATGCCGTGGCGTGTTTTCCCAGATACTGGAAAAAGGATGACGACACGATTCCCGAAATTGAGTATGTGAACTCTGCCCGAAAAGCCGGTTTCAAAGTTGTTATGAATACGTCGCCGTTCCACATGATGACTCGCGGCTATAAGCCGGGCGACGAAATTTACTGTCAACTTCCGACTCATGACTGCAAAGACCTTTGCCCGTCTTATCATGGAGAAGCTTACGCGGGCGAGATGCGGCGAGTGGCCGAGCTGGTGCGGCGATCTTGTCCCGATTATGTTTTTTACGATATCGAATGTTGGCATCAGGCTTTGAATAATTATCGTAAATGCAGTCGTTGTCAAAAAGCGATCGCCGATTCCGGCAAGAGCGCCGAGGAATACTTCTTCGATTGTGGAACACAAACGACAGCCGACTTGAAAGCCGCCGTAACATCAGGAGCGAAGCAGGCCAAAATTGCCATGCCGATTATAGGTTCTTACAACCGGCAGATGGCACGGGCACACTACGCCATTGAGGATTTCCCGCGAACTTATCCGAAATACGTCGATATGTCGATGCCATCGCTTTATGTCGGTGGTCGCGCTCTGGACGTTCATTATAATATTTCGGACAACCATCGCCTGCAAGGAGACAATCGCATTATACCCTGGCTCTCGGCAGGAACTTATGGCGAATTCGATCCCCGTAATATGGAATACATGATACTCGAAGCAATCCTCAATGGTGTGGAAGGAATCACGTATTACTGTTTCGGCGATTTCGATACGCCACTCGACTTTTATTATCACGCCAAAGCCCTGGCGGAAGTTCGTCCTTACGAAACTGTTGTCGCCGAAGGCAAACCTGTCAAGCTTGTGAGCAGTAACAATGATATTACTTGCTCCGCCATGCAAAACGGTAAAGAACTTCTTGTTTTGCTCGGTAATTATTTGCGAGCC
>JAQVID010000588.1 GCA_028695865.1 Thermoguttaceae bacterium
TGCCCGGTTCCTTTTTCTTTCTCACACTTTCAAGTCGGCGGCATTGGCAAGGTCACTGCCGTAACGGGCGCGAATCGGTTCCACTTGCTCGGCGATGAATTCGTCAACTTGCTCCGGGGCGCGACCGACGAAGCGTTTCGGATCAAGTTCGGCATCGATGTCAATTTTCGCAAACGCGGGATCACTGCGTAAACGGTCGAGCAGGTCGTTATTACCGCCTTCCTGTTTCACGACGGCGGCCGCGGCGACACTGTGAACCCGAATACGTTCGTGCAAGTCCTGACGATCGCCGCCGGCCTCAACTGCCGCCATAAGGATATTTTCGGTCGCCATGAACGGCAATTCCGCGGCAAGATTGCGAGCAACAACTTTGGGATAGACGACCATATTTTCCGCAATATTCTGATAAATAATCAAAATCGCGTCCAATGCCAGAAAAGCTTGCGGAAGAACCAAACGGCGATTGGCACTGTCGTCGAGTGTCCGTTCCATCCATTGAGTGGCAAGCGTCATGCCCGGGCTGGTCTGAAGACTCATTACAAAACGGGCAAGCGAACAAATACGCTCACATCTCATCGGATTACGTTTGTAGGCCATGGCGGACGAGCCAATTTGATTCTTTTCGAACGGCTCTTCCATTTCCTTGCGATGGGCAAGAATACGCAAATCGGTTGCGAATTTGTGTGCGGATTGAGCGATGCCCGAAAGAACGTCCAGAACCTGCGCGTCGAGCTTGCGGGGATACGTCTGACCTGTTACCGCAAACGGAGCGTCGAATCCCGTCTTTTCGCAAAATCGTTTTTCAAGCTGCTTGACCTTTTCGTGGTCGCCGTCGAAAAGCTTCAAGAAACTTGCCTGCGTTCCGGTCGTTCCTTTATTGCCAAGCGTGCGAATCGTTGCCAAACGATGTTCCAAATCTTCCATGTCCATAACAAGATCGTAAGTCCACAGGCAGGCACGCTTGCCCACGGTCGTCGGCTGTGCCGGCTGCAAATGTGTGAAGCCCAGACACGGGAGGTCTCGATATGTTTTCGCGAATTTTGCCAAACGGTCAATGACCGTTGCCAGACGCGTTCGAATGATTTTCATCGCGTCGCGCAAGAGAATTGCGTCCGTATTATCCGTGACGAAGCAACTGGTTGCGCCCAAATGAATGATTCCACGAGCATTCGGACAGGCATCGCCAAACGTGTGAACATGTGCCATGACGTCATGACGCAATTTCTTTTCGTATTGAGCGGCGGCGTCAAAGTCAATATCGTCGACATGCGCTTTGAGTTCGCAAATCTGCTCTTTCGTAATGGGCAGTCCGAGCTCGGATTCGATTTCGGCCAGTGTGACCCAAAGCCGTCGCCATGTACTGAATTTTTTTTGCGGGCCAAACAACTCGCACATTTCTTTCGACGCGTAACGGGCAATCAACGGATTGTCATAATTCAAATATTGTTCATTCATGATCCTGTTCCTTATATCCAAACTTATTCGGGAAACTCAACGCCCAACGACTGCAATACTTTTCGTTTGGCTTCTTCATACGGAAGATCGATAAACGCACCTGCCGCTTTGCGGTGCCCGCCACCGCCAAAGGTCGCCGCTACCTGACTGCAATCCAAATCGCAACGACTTCGAAAACTCAATTTATATCCGCCGGTCGATTGCTCAACCATAATCACGGCAAGTTCCGTTCCGGCCACGGTCAGCGTCATATTGACAATATCTTCGCTTTCAGAAGCAAGGGCACCCGCCCGATTGAAGTCGTCGAGCAAAAGCGAAGTGAACATGAGTCGCCACTGGAGATAAGGCTCCGTTTTGGCCAGCGCGGCTCCGACCAGTCGGATACGGCCCAGCGTTTCCTGCTCGTACAGTATGCGATAGACATCGTCCACACGGACTCCGGCTTCGATCAGCTTGGCCGCCGTTCGACACGTTTCGGCCGTAACACTACTGAATCGGAACCAGCCTGTGTCGGTCGCGACCGCGACAAAAATCGGAAAAGCATAACGATACTCAAGCGGCAAACCGAGCGCGTCAATCGCTTTAACGACAAGTGCTCCGGCGGCTTCAGCATGAGAATCGACAAAACGAACGGCACCGATATCATCCCCTTTGGCATGATGATCAATGACCAATTTAGCCGCGTGCGACGCCCGAATGACATCGGACATTGTTCCCAATTGAGCCCAGGAACTGGTATCCAGACAGATAATAAGATCAACGTTTTCCATTTCGCGACGAAGATCGTCGGAAAGATTTTGCAAGTCACCCAGTACATGATCTTCGTCAAGAAAGACCAGGTTGGGGGGAAGCGGATTGGCATTGATCGAAAAAACGCGTTTGCCATACACGGCAAGTGCCCGATGAAGCGCGATTTGGCTTCCAATGGCATCGCCATCCGGACGAATGTGCGAAATGAGAAGAATGGACTCCGCCGCGTCAATCATGGTTTTGAAGTTCGACCAATCGATATCCGTTTCTTGTGTCGAAGGCTTTGATGTGGGTAACATGTTGTTTTTTCCTGTCTCTTGATTTTTGGGAAAAGGAATGTCGCCGTCCTGTTAAAAACAAGGGGCGCTGAATCAGCTCAATCAACCTAATCGATTCGCATCGATACAAAGCGGTTCCGGACCGACCGTAACCAGACGCATGGGACCAGGCGGATTCTCGTGACAAAATCGATTGATCTCCTGACAAGTGAGGGCATCGACCCTGGACTGTATTTCTTCCATGCTTCGGATACGCTTCAGGTTATACCAATCGCGGGCAATCGCTCCTGCCCGGGCAATCGTCGATTCCTGCTGCATGACGATTCCACTTTTACTCATGATTTTAAGTCGGTCGAGTTCCTCGGGAAGTATGCCGCCTTGAGCAAGTCGGTCGAGTTCCTGAATAATCACATCAAGCGACTCCTGGGCTCGTTGAAATGCCGTGGAACAGTGACAACTAATGCCCGCCTGCCCGGGAATACTGAAAATCGACGCACTGACCGAATAGCACAAACCCCGTTTTTCACGAACCTCCGTAAACAAACGGCTGCTCATGCCTCCGCTAAGCGCGTGAACACCACCCAGAGCAAGTAAATAATCAGGGG
>JAQVID010000589.1 GCA_028695865.1 Thermoguttaceae bacterium
GGCCACCCTGCGAAGAATCGGCTTCCTTCGATGAACCGCCAGACGATTTATCTTGTGTCGATTTATCTTGTGTCGATTTATCTTGCGTCGATTTATCCTGCGTCGATTCACTCTGACCCTGCCCCGAGTCAGACTTGTCGTCTTTTTGCTTGCTGTCACTCTGTCCCGAGTTGTCTTTGTCGCCGCCTTGCTTGCCGTCTTTGTTCTGGTCAGACGACTGGTTGGACGGCTGGTTGGACTGCGGTTCAGATTCCTCTGGCTTGTCCGAGGGCGCGACGACGGTAAAACTTTTTATCGGCGATAAAGTCTTATTGGGCTGCGGAGTCTTTCCGTCGCAAGCAATGACGCGGTACTCGTATTCAAGACCGGGCGTCAATTTGAGTTCAGACGGACGAACCGTGCCCGAAAGAACATGCTCCCCGGTCAGCGGTTTATCCGTTCCCGGAGCAAGCAGGTCGATATTCCGGGCAGCTTGGTCCCGAACAAGCAACGTCGCCTGACGATTATCTTGCTGAAGACGCGGAGAAACGGCCAAGGTTACACCTGTCAACCCGAAGTCGGGGTCCTCCACCCGAACTTTAACGGAGAAAGACGAATTGAGAGGAATTTTCGGTTGACCATCGGGAGTCGATTCCCAAGTAACATTAGGGGGAAGATCATCGTACATCTCAAGGGAATAAACGGCAGGCGACCGATTGGCGTTGTCTTTCTGATCGTGACAAAGGATGCTCCAGGTATCATGCGGAGCGAACGTCGGTTCCTGTGAAGGAACGTCGTTTTCTTTCTGCGGAATAAAGGTCAACCTTGCTCTCAAAGGATCAGAAGCGTCAAGGGCCATGGTTCGAGCCAACTCTTCATTTTGACGCGGGAGAAAAAACGCGGACTTGAGTGGAGCGTTCGCCCTGGCGACCACTTCAATCGTCGATCCCCACAACGCGCGGATATCGCCCGAATTTTCAACAATAAGCGGCGCATGGTTGGTATATTCAGGAAAACTGATTTTCAGACGCTCCACCGCAATGGCCATCGGTTGCCTGACAGTAACACGATAAGACGGCGAATAGTTTTCACTCTTGCCGGGCAGGCCAACGAGTACACGATAAGAAATCGGTTCGGTCAACCCTTCCACTCCGGTCGGAAAGAGCAACTTGTACATGTTGCCCGAGACAAACTCCATGGGAAGGGTTCGATCAACCAAGCGCCGGTCGTCCGTCGTCCACGAGAAGAAAACCGGTTTTTTGCCCACTCCGGCGATTTCGGCTTCTATGACCATCGTATCACCGGCGAAAATGGAAACGTCGCCCGGCTTGATTTCCAGAAATTGAACGGATAACGGAGCTTGAATCTTCGACACTGGAAAAAAAAGCCGCTCAATGGAAGTAATCGGATTCTTTGGGGAGACGATTGAATAAACCGCCAACACGGCCACCAGGCACGTGAAGACAATACCCCAGCGAATAATCGCCGAATGATCAACCGGCAATTCGTCAGGCAACTCACTGACTTCCTCATTGGCCTGACGCACAACTCCCTGAAGCACCGCGCGACCAAGCTCGGTCGAATTTGTTTTCGGATCATCTGAACGATTGCGGAGCAAAAACCAGTTGATAATGAAGTTCTTTTTGTTACCGCGTCCCCCTTCAAGAACACTGGCGGCAAAAAGCGGATTGACCCGCCTTATCAGCAACGGAATCATTCGTCGAATCAATGTCACAAGGAGAACAAACAACACGCCAAAGGCAACGACGAGCCGGCCTTTTACAGAAAGTCCGCCCGGAAAAACCCAATGGTCCAGGAAAATCCCAATCAGAATTCCAGCCAAGGCAAGCGTTGCCAACTGGGCACCCATGGCAAACCACTCGACTCGCTGAATTTGACCAACCGTCCTCTCGATCTGTCCGGCGAGAAAAGAATCCTGTTCTTCCCATGAGGTTTTGTCTTGTGACATGAGTTTTCAGTCCTTGGAATTGGCCGGGAGAACGGTCAGTTGGTTGTCAACCGTTTTCACACGGGGATCAGAAAGGAGTACACGACCGGCTTCCACTCGATGTGTCTGTGAAGGAACAACTCCTCGTATGGTCGCTGTTCCATCGCGAAATTGAACCTGAACAGGCGAAAGCGGCTTCACGCCCGGATGACGTATCAGCAACTGCTCCAACGAAGATTCAATCGACTCCACCGACGTTGTTGCGCTCTGTCGGGCCTGTAACTGCTCTATGCTCGTTCCGGCAAGTCGCCGCTGCTCGTACCGCTGCTGCTCAACCAGCCCTTGTGCCGCGTCCCCGGGAGAGACTCCCTGCTGAACGACTCCCTGCTGAACGACTCCCTGCTGCGACGTTTTTTTGGGGGCCTGCTCCTGAGGAAGCGATTCCCGCAAACCAATCGGCTCCTGCGTCGAAGGCCCCTGATTACCGGACGGCCATGCCTGCGTTGGGGAAGTCGGATAAAGCGGAGGCTGCTGCACATCAACACCCATCGCCGGCTGCGGGATCATTTGTTGCGGCGTCTGTTGCTGCGACATTCCGGCCCCTTGACCAGACAGCCGCAAGCTCCCTTCCACGGCCTGCATACCGGTTCCTTGCGAGTTGGTTGCCTGTGCATTTGTCCCTTGCGCATTGGCAGTCGGCGCATTGTTGGGTGTCGTCGGCGTACCGTCCGGCAGACGACCACGCATCCAAATCTGCTCCGTTGTTCCAGTCGTGCGAATCGGCTGCCCCGGCGAAGGACCAGCACTCATCCCTGTGGTATCGCGTTGATCTTGCGCTGTGGTCCGCGTCGGATACGGTAAGGGCAACGGTGAAGAAGCCTGTTTCTGTGACAGCAATGTTCCCTGTCGAACCGCGGGCGTCTCGTTTTGAACTCCCATTCGGTCATACATGTCAGTCCCCCGCTTCACCGCAAGAAAGTCGGAATAAACCGAGTAGTCGGTTTGCGGCAAGGTTTGTGATTGGCTCCACCACGACTGAAATCGCGAATTGGAGGAATTCGTCGAAAGACCGACAAAACCGCCGCTGGGAGTGTAAACCGCTCCTTCGCTGAATCGTCGGTTTACATTGGGGGAAGGAGACAACCACCCCCCACGCGATAC
>JAQVID010000590.1 GCA_028695865.1 Thermoguttaceae bacterium
CCGGAGTCGTAAACGCAGGAGCTGTACCGATGGACGGATCGGAAAACATGGCCGCCCACATTCTTGATTCCGAATCATGCAAGAACTGGCTTGGGGCTTCCGCAGAGAATTGCAGAATATCCCGCAAAGAAAACGGCCTGTTGTTTGATGTTCCTTACGCTCCAAAAAGCAGACGCCTTGCCCTTCATACCGAAGTAGACATTCCCGCGGAATGCGCGGGCCGCGACGCGGCGGTGGAAGTCGATTTTGAAAACTTGAGTAAAATGGGTTGGGGGTTCGGCCTGCAGATTCGGCAATTCAATACCGATGGAATAGAGCTTCCATCGGGTGTTACGGACCCTCGCTGGACGCAATTGGCCTTGCCTCACCAAAAAGAAGTTCGTTTTCGACTGGTCGGCCGATTTCATCCGCAAGCGAAAAAGGCTCGAATTTGTCTTGCGCTTCGCGCAACTGTCCAACAATACGATCTTTATGGAAAGCATTTGAAAGACATGACCGATCCCATGCCGAAACTTCTCGTCAAGAGATTTGTGTTGAGGGGCGGGAATCGGCTTAGTATGCTGCCGGTCAACGGGCAACTGTTTGGTCCCGGCGCAACGTCAGGCGGTCTTGACGCGGGCAACATGACTGATTCCGCTTTTCGTCTCAATGGGCGAAACGGTTTTCTTTTCAATGTAAGCGGTCAGGCCGTTTGGGCCGAGCACCGTAAAGTCTTTGACCAAAGCGATTATTACTGGCCTTTCGACGATGGTACGATTGAGTTTCGTATTAAGCCGGAACAATGGCCTGCCGATGGTTATTGCTCGCTTTGCGCAGGTCGCAGTCTGGTTAAAAAGGACTTGTTTGCGATTCAGTATTCGCCGAAAGAAAAAAAACTGGGATTTGTTCTTTTGGAGCCGAATAATAAATCGGCGGATATTTGGGATTTTGCTCAAATGCGTCAGGTCGCCAAACCGGGTCGCCGTATTGCCGGCTTCTTCCCCGCCGAACTGACACAAGGCAAGTGGTATCATGTCGCGGTCTGCTGGAAATGGAACGAAAAAATCGCCGTATTCGTCGACGGTCGATGTATTGGTTCAACTTCGCTCAAAGGAACGGCGGCTCCTGACTTTAAAAAGATTGACTATCCTGATCAGATTCTGCCGAACAACGTGTTTTTGGGGTTCATGGGCCGTCCGGTAACGCTTTCCGCCCCGGCTGATCCGTCAGAAGTACCATACTTCAAGGCTTTAATCGACGATTTTAAAATCTCGAAATCGATTCGTTATCGGGAGAATTTCATTCCGTCGCTGGCAACGAAAGCGGATACTGATACGCTTGCTCTGTTTCGATTCAACAAAACATACGATGGAATATCAAGTGTGGGCGAAGGTTTTATTCAAGGTTCGCTCAAAACGGAAGAGCCTCCGCGTGCAACGTGTATAACCGTGGAAACACGCGGTAAAAAGTCCGCACTGTTTCCATGGGTGCCTGCGAGTCTGCCGAAAGAAAATGATCCGGGCGTTTTGCTTGAATCGAGAAATTATATCGATATACCGGAGAGTGCCGATTTTCTCGCGGGGCGAACGGTTCATGAAACAGTCTTTTTGCTTAAACCGCTTTTGCAGAATCAAAGTGCAAAGAATGCCGCAGACAAAAACGGGAAGCAGCCCGACGCGGTTGCATCGGGATATCCGCTTGAGCTTGGCATAATGCCATACATGGATTATATCGAGATACGCAACCCGTCTGCTGACCAAACGCTTAAAGCACCCATTGTTTTGAACAAAGGCGATATTGATCCGCGTTCTTATGGTGATATGGCCGATACCATGCGGCTTGACCTGCTTCCGGATGATCGAAGTCGGGTTTTAAAAGTATTTAATTTTCTGCTTCACGCGGAGGATTATTTCATGTCGCACCAGGTACAGGTCGTACCGCAACAGCGATCCGCCTCTTCGGTTGAATATTATGCCATGTCGATGCTAAGCGGTTACTGCGCGTTTGAGTGCGGACCATTGAACAATTTGGCGGTTAATCTTTTCGTCAGTTTGGGCAAGTGCCCCGCGACGCAAACTTCTGGATATTGGCATTCGTTCCAGCAGGTATTTTACAATAACAAGATGAATCTTTATGATCTTTCGGCGCAAACATATTTTCCTTCCCGGGATCAGGTGAGCGCGGCCGATTTGGATGAAATAGAGCGTGACCTTTTGATTTTGGGTCGGGTGGCTCACCCAAGCAGCCCGGAATATTATTTTCGTCAAGACAGGCGTTTTCACAGTGTACATGAGCCGATTTTCATGAAGCGTCGCAGTTACGATCTTCGTCCGGGCGAGTCGTTCAAAATCTGTTGGTCCAACAATGGTGTGTACAACGATTTGCAAAAAGGCCTGTACGCGGAGACGGCGTTCCTGTTTGTCGATAAAACAAAAGAGGCCGGAATCGATCCGAAAACGAAGGTGGGCTCCATTGAAAAACCGTTTCCGCATTACGCGTCCGGTTTTCTGTGTTTCGATGGGCGTCCGGACAGGAAGAACAGCGCCTTTTTCAATATTACGGCAAACAGCTTTTGTTATCGGGTCGATTTGCCTTATCCGATCGTGGAAGGGCGTTATCGAGCTGAAGTCAATGGTAAAGCGGCGAGCATAGAAGTTTCGGACGATGGCAAACATTGGAATTCCGGAACGCAACAGAAAGACGGTTCCTTCTATTTCGATTATCCTGTCCGCGCGAGGCTTTCGTTCATCGTTCGTGTAAACGCTGACATAGCGCAAACGGAGCGTTTTACCGCTTCCACGACGGTCATGGCCAATCCGCGTCTTTTGACCGGAACACTGAAACAGGGTGCCAATCTGCTGACCCTTAAAGCCGACGAAGGTCCTGCCGCGGAAATTCGCATACGATATCGAACAAGCGGTGATCCTCTTGTCTTCAAAGGCGGCGCGTACTCCGGTGCCATCAAGGGGCAGGAACGCCAGGTCTTTGTGAGGACACCAGATACAAGGCTTGAAATCGAAACGGTCGGTGCTGATTCCCGTGCAACAGTTACCGCGTCCGAAGGGCTCAGGCCCTGTTTACCCAAGGTAAAA
>JAQVID010000024.1 GCA_028695865.1 Thermoguttaceae bacterium
GCGTCGTCGTTCTGGCGGCTAAACCGTCCCGGGGAGAACTTGTGTTTCGAGTCTCTTTTCCTTTGTTGATTGCGAATGTAATCAGTGTCTGCCGCGACGAAGCAAACGCGACAAACAGTTTTCGGTTTGCCTTGCCGCTTGCCGAAAGACTTGAGCGATACCCCCATGACAAATTGCGATTTCAGGCCGATCCGTCGAAAAAAGAAAACGCGAAACCTGGCGTCATTCAGGCCGCGAGGCCTCGACCAGATCAACAATATTGGTTTTATTTCGGTTGTCTGGCGTTTGCTGTTTCGATTGCGGAATGGATTTTTTATCACCGTCGAGTCATTGAATAATTTGAGTAAAAGGAAAAGCAACTCATGGCCTTCACCGTAACACAACCGGTTTTTCTTTGGGGTTTTGTACTCCTGGGAATCGTGCTGTGCAGTTGCGCAAGATCCCTTTTGAGAATTTCCACACGGCTAAGCCGCCTCATTGCAGGAATCCGAATCGCGACGACTGTCCTTCTCGTACTCGGCTTATCCGGCTTAACACTACAGTATCCGACACAACTCAATACAGTCTTCTTCCTTTTGGACGAAAGCTTGAGTATTGACGAAGCCGCGAGGAATCACGCAATGGCCTTCGTGAAACGCTCAATGGAAGAGGCCAGCGCGGCAGGCATGCAAACGAATACCTGGCATGTTATCCCGTTTGCGTCGCGACCGGGCAGCGCCGTCGCCGCGTGTGACTTTTTGCGTAACAGCCAGAAGCCTGGAGCAAGCCTGCCGGATCGCGATGAAACCGATATCGCCGCGGTGATGAGACAAGCGGTGACACTTGCTCCTTCCGACCGTGTAACCTCAATTGTTCTTCTTTCGGATGGAAACGACACTGTTGGCGGCAATCTTGCGATAACGAAAGATTTCAGCATTCCGGTTTCGACCGTTTCGCTTCCGTCCCCCATTCAAAAAGAAGTACAACTCACAGAGGTCCGCGTTCCGGAGCGTGTACGACAAGGGGAACCGTTTGTGATTCAGATCGTCTTGTGGAGCAATTGCCAAACGCAAGCGACGATTACCCTTTCGCGCGACAGTATTGCGGTTGGGCAAGAGACAACAACTGTTGTGCCGGGCGAGACCATCGTTCAATTCAAAAGTCGCCTCTCAAGCATGCCTCAAGCGGTTTACACGGCGAAGATTGAGCCTCAAGTCGATACAATCGCGGCCAACAACACGGCGTCGAACGTAGTCTTCGTCGGAAATAAACCGCGAGTTCTTTTTATCGACGCCGACCCGCAAGGGATTCGCCCCTACGCAACGATTTTGCGACAGGCTGATATGGAAGTCGTAATCCGTCCGCCCGCCGGGATTCCATCGCGACAGGAAGAATTAAACAGTTTTGATCTGATCATTTTGTCAAATGTTCCGGCTTCGCAACTGCCGGCGGACCGTGTTACGCTTTTAGCTCAATATGTTCACGATTCGGGCGGCGGACTTCTCGTTGCAGGCGGAAACAAGGCTTTCGGCCCCGGTGGATATATCGGAACCGAATTGGACGAAATGCTCCCTGTTTCAAGTCGGGTTGATCGTGAGTCGGAAACACCTTCACTCGCCGTGTGTTTGGTCCTTGATCGCTCCGGTTCGATGGGCGGACAAAAACTTGAACTTGCGACGAAGGCCGCGACCAGTGCCGCCGAACTTCTGGACGGGAACAATTTACTCGGAGTCATCGCGTTTGATCGTAAACCGACTGTCGTGTGGGATATGCAAAAGCCTTCCCGGACACAATACAATCCAACAACACTTGCCAACCATTTGGGCCAAATTACGGCCGGGGCAGGTACAAGTATTTATCCGGCTCTCGCCGAAGCATTCAATCAACTCGATCATGTGGAAGCCAAACGAAAACATATCATACTCTTGACAGACGGCCATAGCGAACCGGGTAATTTCGACGAACTCGTCGAACACATGGCAGCGCAAGGCATCACCCTTTCGGCGGTCGGATTGGGCGACGCCGATACCCTGCTCTTGAAGCGAATGACTCAAAACGGTCATGGCCGTTTCTATTCCTGTAATGACGCGCAGACAATTCCGCGAATTTTCGTTCAGGAGACGAATCTTGTCGATCATTCGACGATGTGCGAAGAACCGTTCGAGGTGAAAATCGCGTCGGATGTCGCTTTGGTTCGTGCAATCGACTTTACGACAGCCCCGCCCCTGCTCGGTTTCACTACGACAAAAATGAAGCCTGTGGGTCAGTGTATTCTTGAAACCGATTCAGGCAAACCGCTTTTGGCCTGGCGATCTTGCGGACTGGGCATGTGCGGCGTTTTCACTTCGGACGTCCGGAGTATCTGGTCTGCCGACTGGCTTTCGTGGTCCGGCTTTACCCCGCTGTGGCAGAGTTTGGCGCGGCGCATGATGCGGCGGCCCAATGAGCCGGGCATAAATATCGTTTATCGTCGTAACGGTCGCAAACTCGAATTGGCGTTGGATGCGATGGATCAGCAGGGGCGATTTCTCAACGGGCAAAACGCCGCAGTTACCCTTACGGATGCCAAAGGCTCAACCGTCAAAACAATTTTGGAACAAACTGCCCCTGGATATTATGAAGGATCGCTTTCCTGGCCAACACAACAAGGAATGTTTCAAATTCAGGCAACACTTCAAAAACATGCGGATAAACATGAACTCTTAACTTCGTGCCGTGGACTAGTCATTGGCTGCCGTAATGAGTTGTTGACTCGCGGCCCAAACAGTTCACTTTTAAATTCGCTTGCTCAACAGACTGGTGGCATGGTCAATCCGTCGCCTTCGGAGATACTCGCGCCGGTCGCGGGACGCCGCGCGAACAGATCGATTTCGCTCTGGCCATGGTTATTGACAGCCGCATTGCTCTTGTACTTTCCCGAATTGATTCTGCGGCGAACCGCGTTAAGGATCCCGAAACAATGAAACACGAGAACATACTCAAAAAAGTCAGAATGATCGGCAAACGCCTGTTGATACAAAAGGTATTTGCCGCGGCGGGTACCGGTTTGTTTGTCGCGGGGATCGTCGCGGGTATCGCTGTTGCATGGGGAACAACACCGGATCGTTACACGGGAATCAAGGAGCTGTTTCTCGCGGCCATACTTGGGGGTATGTCTGGAATGATTGTCGCCATCGCACGGCAGCCAAACATAAAAGCCGTTGCCCGACTGATCGATCGAAGCCTGTCGCTTGACGACCGTGTTTCCACATCCCGTCAAATTCTGAAACGCGGCGACGCGAACGAAATCGAACACTTGCAACTTGCCGATACAGAAAAACATTTGACGCGTATTGACCCCAAAAACGTCGTTCCCTGCCTTATACCACGGAACATGCTTGCCACTGCGGTTGTCTATGCAGCCGCTGCGATTCTGACTTGCGTCTTCTTTCCGGCAAGCCGCGATTCTGCACTGTTGGAATCGACTGTATCAAACAATACTCAAGCGAAACAGTCGGTGAACACGGATAAAAAACCCGAGACTCTTCTCAAAAACCTTCAACCGTTATCGGCCAAAACCAAAAGCAGAATATTGGATGCAGTCGATCAAGCGACTCACGCCGTCCCGGATGACACGTTGCTTCATAAGCATAAAGACAACAGTGTGCAACAACTTGCGACGCTTTCGGAAAATATTGGGCCGTTGCGTGAGCAAATCACCGCGTGGACTGAATTGGAATCAACTCTTCACGCAATGACACAGCGATTGGACGAAGCGGTCCATCGTCCGCAGAAGACAGACGACACGGCGATGTCCGTCAACGACCCGGCGTCAAACAGCTATCGTTCCGAAACCGCCGAGCGTTCTACCGGGAAGTCCCGGTCCCGTTGTCAGGCGGCGATGAACAGCTTGAAAGAAGCGACGGCTCTTGTCGAACTGGAAAAGGCCGCGTTTATTGAATCAGCGCATAACCAGACTCTTTTCGATAAGTCGGGCATGCCGGTCTCCGATTCTGATCCGAACGAACATCTTTCGAATATGCCCGGGTCTGGCCGTCAAGATGAAAGCCGGGCTGTTGCTGATTCACAGGCCGGCAATAATTCACAGGCTGGCAATAATTCGCAGACGGGGAATGAGAATTGGAGTCGCGAGACGGGAACCGCTTCTGTTTCAACAGGCTCTGATTCGAACTTGTCTGAACGCTCGACCGAAGAAGAAAAAACAAAAAAGCCGGTAGAGACACTCTCCGGTCTGCCTGCGAAAGGCCCTGCGCAACGCGAGATCGTCCCGGCCGGCAAAGACACGGAAACAACAAAAGAAACACTCCACCGCTTCAAAGATATTCGGACTCAATACGGCACTGAAGTTGAACAAACGATGGAGAACGAAACCATTCCGGTCAGTCGTCGTCAAATGATTCTTGAATATTTCGATTCACTCGACGAGCACAACGCCAGGCCGGTCCATTGAGCCGCGCCGGCTACGATGTACCAGCGGGACCTGTTCCAAGTTGTCGGGTTCCATATTGTCGGAAAACACAGCCGCACTCGCCGAAGATCAATCCGGCGTTCGCGGCATAACGTAATAACATTACCTGGGTAAAGAGGGAACGTTGTCAGTCGGTGTCGCAATGTGCAAAGACTCGCCTGAAGAAGTACTATCGGGAGAATCTTTCACAAAGATTCTCCCGTTTTCGATCGCCAAATCTTTGTACTCCTCAATCATGGGTACCGAAAGCTCCCGTTTGACCACTTTAATTCTGGATGAAAGAAACTTGGTAAAATCCCGGAGCGAGGTGTTTCCATCGAACTGGCGAAGCAGTATGTATTTCAGAAAATCACCAAATGTTTTGAGCGGGCCTTCGTCGTTTGTAAAAACAAAAACGTTGTGGCAATTTCCAAAAAAGACGACGTTCTCCATCCGACAGATCAACGACGCGAGCAAATGACGATTCCATTGTATGCCGGGAGCGGGTTTGGTCAATTGCGATTTGTAAAGACCGATAAATCGTTCGACGGTGCAGTAAGGAATTCCGTTTTTGAGTTCTTCTTCACGGTACCGAAGTACCAGATTCGCAAGTTCGGTCTGCCGTTCCTTGTTCCAATGAAGGGCCGACTCGTGAATAAACACGTTATTCCCATAGAAGAGAATTTCGCGACTGGTCAGCGCACTGCCCACTGCGGCTTGCGGATACCCCAACCGGTCCGAGAAATGCTCAAATAATTTTTTCGCACTGACAGGACCTTTTTTTTCCGTCAAGTAGCGCAGAATTCTTCGAGCGACACGAAGCTTCAGGCTGCGGCGGCCTCCCTTCTTCTTTATGGAGACAATGGGAAACTCCAGGGTAAATATGTCTTCGGCAAATCGCTTGAGCAAATGATACAACATGCGTGCATCCTGAATTTCCAGCGATTCATACAGTTCTTTGTTGGCCTGAAAAACTTCCATCACGGTAAGGTGTTCGACCGATTGCAATTTTTCGCGGACGGCCTGCGTGATTTTCTTAAAGCGTTCTCCATCCCGGTCAAACGAATCAAACAGGACATATCCTTTTCGGGTTGCCAAGAGTTTCGTTAAGGCAATGGTGTTTTGAATATGCTCATCCCTTAGCCCCAGAGACCGACCGAAACTCTTGAGTGTATTACTCGAAACAAACCCACCCCGGTCTCGAACAAACTTTTCGAGAATCACGGCATTGGATATTTTTTGCTTTTGGCCCGCGAATCCGATATAAGGACTCCTTTGAAAGGTCAACTGCGGATTGGCCCGGCATTTGAGCGAAGCAAACAGGGCATAGACGTTGGGAATACCCTGGCTGAGGCATTCCTGGGCGTAGATGGAATAAACCCGATTGAGACGCATTTGCGGCACACGTGATTTGCGTGCCCGGGCAAGCAGATCGTTCTCGATTGTCTCAAGAATCACAAGATCCGTATTCACGTAGTCCTTGTAGACATACATGCTTTCAGAGTTCATGCCACCCCGATTCCAAAGGAGAATTTCGCGAGTATGCTGAAGCGAGTTACCGGCCGTCGTTTTAATCTGCTTTTCCGTAATCTTCAATTTGGGACAAAGCTTCTGTACTTCGAGGAGTATCTCTTTTTTCGTCAAGGGGCGATGAGCAAGCTTAAGGGCAAGCAAAATCGATTCGTAAAGGCCAAGCTTGGTCGTCATGCGAATCGTCTTGTTCTTGCGGTAGTCTTTGAAGCGGGGTTGAGACTCGAAAAGCCAATAGAAAAGCGCGATCGGAAAACTGTGGTTCTTCTCGACACACTTTTTGCATTCCGGCGTTTTGGGCAATCGCTTGCGAATCGACACTGCCAAACGGTCGATACTGAGAATTTCGCCATTGTGCTCCAGCTGGGTCAAGTCGGCACAAAGAACATCGTAAAAATACGGGCACGTGGCACACTTGTACGATTCGAAACAAATATAATCTTCGGCATTGACGCGAAAGCGATTGGCGAAAATCTTCAGAAAATGCTCGCCAAAGTATTTAGCGGCGGAAAACGGCCAATGATTACGTTCGGCCAACTTGCGATAAAAAACGCGGTCTTTGACATACCCTCCCAAACTGGACAAAACATCGACCAGCAGGTTTTCGACAAGTTCGAGCCTGTTTTTGAACGACGCAATTTGTCGCCACATGTTGTGCTCAATCTGCCGAATGCGTTCCCGGGTAATTTCGAACGCCTGACCCACTTCGTCGAGTGTCTTGTCGGCTGCCCGCTGCATGAGTATTTGGTGTCGGCGGTCTTCCGCGACATGAAGTCTCATCCAGCGATCTTTTCGCTTCAGACTGTTCGAAATATATTGTACAAGAGAAACGGCAAACGCGTCCGAAGAGGAAAAGTCGGGTTCGTATCGTTTATGCTTATTATCGATGAGGAATTCTTCAAGCACAGTCCGTGTAATCGAAACGGTATCCTGAGAGCAATACGAGACTTTTTCGAAGAAACATCGCGGCGTCAGGAACAGTTCACCCAAGCGGGAAATACCAGCCTTTTTGAGCATGTTCAACAGTCGTTTCGGAAGCACAAGACTTTCCAGCGGATAGTCGGCACAGAAAGAAGCGTGGAAGTGTTCCGGGAAGAAACCTTTGTTGAAATGATTGGAGAAAAAGGGGAGATTTCGAAGAGACTGTTCATTGACGTTTTTTTCCCATTGCTCATACAACTGCAAATGAACAGGACGAATTCTTTCGACGACGGGCGCGGGAAGCGCAGCCGGTCGTTTGGGAACAGCGACATTGATACGAACTTGAGGCGGCTCCAGATCGCCCGTCACGATACGCTCTTTGAACATTTTCTGTTTTCCGACAAGCGACTGAATCACCGGAGCATTTTTTTCGTTCAGGGCCAAAAGGCGATAATCGGCGAAAATAAATTCCTGGATGGAGGTCATGCCAAGCGAGGTCAGAAATTCCTGTTCCGTTTCGTCAAGTTCGGAAAACATGAGCAACGGGCGTTCCTGATCGTCCCATTCTTTCATGAGCAGCGAACCATATTGCTCAAACATTCTTTTTTGTTTTTCGAAAAGGCCTTGAAATGTTTTGCGTCCGACCTTTTTCCGATCTTTGAACTGACGTATCTCGTATTGAAGGAAGTCGCGGACTGTTTGGATATTGGCCTCACGCAGCGCATTGAACTCCCTGGTCGTCCAATCGAACGAAGAAATATATTCGCTTAGTGTATTGGAATTTTTTTTCCGGGAAAAGCTGTCGCCTTTTTGCTGATCCTGAAGCTTTTTGAGTTTGAGCAGTTTTTTCTTGCCAATACCGGGAAAGTTGCTGATTTTTTCCAGATCACAATGAAGAAAATCCTCGACCGTTGTCACACCAATATTGCGAAAAGCTTCAAGTTCCTTCGGGTTAATGTCCAGTTCGTAAAGGGAAGTACTCGAAGAACTCCCGTGACGGGACGACTTGTTTGCCATTTTGGCTGTGGTGTTCTGTGCAGGTTGCGTATTTTGCTGTTTTTCGAACAACGAGCGATAGGTCAATTCGCCGACATAAGGAATTTGCGTCACCGGGACAAGGTCACAGTGCAGAAACTCTTCGTATGAAGTAATACCAAGATATTCCAAGGCTCGACGTTCTCTCGAATTAAAAACATGATTCCAAGCCGCCGAATCGGTCGCATTGAGTTTCGGCAAAGACTCGTTTTCCTTGACATTTGACATCATCAGTTCAGCTCCCTTTTGTCACGAAGTTTTTCGTATTCGACAGTCTTGTCGTTTTCACGGAAAAGATAAAACCGTAAAGCACACAAGACGTATTTGAGCCGGCGACCACCTTCACCGGGCACAAATATTGTCCACGAACCTTTCGAACTAACGGCAACAATGGTAAAGTTCCAAATATTTGCGAGCACTACGATTCCAGGACCAATCCTGATTCATGGCCGTAATGATCATTTTTTTCCAATCTTCTTTTCGCTCGAAATAGCAAAACATGGCCCATTCAATGGCCTTGCCCATATCATCACTTGTTCCCCAATAGAATGAGAAACCATTAGCTGTTCCATCGGCAATTGACTCATTACTTGCGTTAACCACCGTGTCAACCAGACCGCCCGTGCGTCTGACAATCGGCAAGGTCCCATAAAGTTGGCTGTACATCTGATTCAGGCCGCACGGTTCATAACGACTGGGCATCAGGAACAAGTCGCTTCCGGCTTCGATACGATGGGAATATTCATTTGAAAATTTCAGACATACCGACACATTCTGCGGGAACTCTTTAGCCAACTTCGAAAAACGCTGTTCCAGAATTGGATCACCGGTTCCCAAGACAATAAATTGAGCGTTGTATTTATTGACCAATATATTAATGGAGTCGGCGACCAGGTCGAGTCCTTTTTGCGGATCAAACCGACTGACGATGCCAAACAGGGGAATATCCGGATTTTGCGGCAAACCAGCCTGGGCCTGAAGCGCCGCCTTGCATTTTGGCTTTTCGGTAAATACGGTCGTCGAATCGAAGCGGGCATACGGCTCCGTTAAAAACCGATCTGTCGCCGGATTCCATTCTTCCATATCGACCCCGTTCAAAATTCCGGAAAGGACATTATTGCGATAACGGAGCACCCCTTGCAGCCGTTCGCCAAAATCATCGGTTTGAATCTCTTTGGCGTACTGCGGACTCACCGTCGTAACGGCATCCGCAAAGATAATACCGGTCTTCAGCAAATTGAGCTGATTATAAAATTCCATACGATCATACGTAAAATATCGCCAACTGATTCCGGTCAGTGCCATGTCCCAGCGCCAAAAACGTCCCTGATGACGCATGTTATGAATCGTAAAGACCGAACGAATACGGTCATACCAACGCTCGGCCCGCGCAAGTTCCTCGTCCGACATTTCTTCATAAAAAACGAACGAATTCGGGTCTGTCAGGAACGAGTCTTGCTTCTGACACTTGGTTTGATACAGAATTTTCAAATACGCGGGAACAAGCCCGGTCTGCCAGTCGTTGGCATGGATCACATCCACATTAAGGTCCAGAAGCTCAATCGCCTGCAAAACACTGCGACTGAAAAACACAAATCGCTCGCAGTTGTCTTGATAATCAATACCACCACTATTATATAAACCGTCGCGATGAAAATAAGAATCATGGCGAACAAAATAGACTGTAACGTTCGAATGGGGTATACGGCTTTTCAGAAGTTCACCTCTGAACGTCTTGGCCCCAATCGGGATGGTCAGCGTCTTGCCCGTTGTCTCAATCGGAATGCCCGCCTGATCTATTTGTGCATAGGCCGGCATAATGACAGAAACTTCATTCCCCAACTCCGACAACGCAACCGGCAACGAGCTGCACACGTCCGCCAGCCCTCCCGTCTTTGCGAAAGGGGTTGCCTCGCTTGTTGCAAACAATATATTCACGATCCTGTCTCCTGAAATTATCCTTCTCAAGAACTTGCTCTTTAGTATAACACTTCGGTAAATTTTCGCAATGTTTCTTAAAGCAATTACCCTATTATAACACGGACTTGACAGCTTGTGTATATTTTTTCACCGTTTTATCAGAAAATATATAAATTTTACCAAAAATTTATTGAAATGAGAGCCCAAATTCCCGTTTCATTTGCTTCCAAGAGCCTGTCGCGCTCAAAAAACACGACATCTCTTACAAAAAACGCTCTCGCTCAAGCAAAACGCTTCACACCAACTCAATCGAGGTCCAAAGACTGGGGTCTTCTTCCACCGGGAAAAGTGTTGAATGCTGGAGCGAAAAAAGACCAAGCTCCGTGTCGGAAACCGCAAAATGAAGCCCCAAACGTTTGTGCTCATCCGGCTCGTAACCGGTTAACGCGTTACCCGGAAGAATAACTGAAAGCAAGTAGCCCGAATCCGTTACTCGACTCGCCAGGGTAAAACGCGAAATGTCCACCGGATTGGGTAAGGCCTTCGCGCGGTGAATCGGAAGCCAAAACCCGGCCGGCTCGCGAACTCGTGACCCCGAAACGCAGGGCATGAAGAAAAAACGGTGGCAAAACCGCGTACCACGATGAACGTCACGGACATCGCGTGTATCCAGACAAAAATGTATTCCGTCACTATATTCCATGTTGCCCGCGTCGCAACGCAACGGCAGACTCTTGCCCGAAAGAACGGACGTGATCACCAAACCATCCTCATGCCAACCAGTACGGAAATCAAATAAAACTTTTTTCTTCTCTTCCTTATCGTCGGGCCGCTCGGGAGGAGCTTCCGCCGTGGAAAGACGATGCCCGGAAGTAAACCGGGAACGAAACGCTTCCGGTTCTATCCGATACCGCTGAAATAAAGGAATGGAATAGCTTGAGTCCAATTGCTCTGCCGAAAGCTCTGTCGGCAAAGCAGTCAGTTTGCTAATCGGTACGTTGTAACGAAAAAGAAAAGTCTCTGGAATGGTAGACATAATATTATGATATCATATTACTTAATCTAAATTTACTCACTCTAAATCAGGTCAATCATTCGAGAAAAGCTGATGCTCCAGTGTATGCTTTTCGAGAAACGCCATGTCAGGCAGGCCCCCGACGCCCGGCTCGTCCCAAAGCTCAACCGCTTGGAACAAACGTTCTTCGGCCGCGTCAGAACCGTCGTTTAGAGGCACCGATTCGGAATGCACGCTCGATTCGAGCGGAGCAACCGGCGTTTCGGCAAAGACTTCGTTCCAACGATAAATGTCACACGGAAGTGTATATCCCCCGGCGACAGCCATGGCCAGCATGTGTCGATACCCCAGCGGCGATTGCAGATCAAACGCGCCGTAACAGTCAATTTCGTTGGCCATGGCGGCTTCGGCGATTTTTTTCGCTTCGGTATGACCCCCCACCCTGCCCGGCTTCATCGCAAAATATCGACAGCACTTCAAATCAATCGCGATATTGGCTTCCAGAAGCGAAGTGATCGACTCGTCCAGCGTAATGGGCGTATGAAGCGTTTCGGCGGTCATCGCATTTACGACAAAATCACTCGGGGCAAAAGGCTGCTCGATCATCGACAGAAAGAAATCTTCCAGCCGATAAAGTGTATCGGTATGCATTTCCGGGTCCAAGGCTCCTTCGGCGTCTACCTGAACATTAAGAAGCGGAGCAACAACGGCCCGAACGGCCGCAACAACCTGAACGTCCCAGCCGGGGCGGAATTTTAACGTGATACGTCGAAAACAATCATCGGTAACTCGCTGCATTTCACGAAAGAACGCGTCTTGATCTTCGTTTCGGTCGAAAACCAGTCCGACTTCCACAGGCCGTTTGGTTCCACCCAACGTTTTCCAAAGAGGTTCGTCTTTCATTCGGGCCTGCAAATCCCACCAGGCCATGTCGACGACGCCCTTCGCGTTACGATTACCTTTTATCGGTGCGAATAAATCTGCAAACGTTTTGGACTCAGAAACCGATTTGGTCTTGAGCAGTCGGGGAAGCAGGAAATCGCGGGTCAACTCAAAGACACTTTGGGACGATTCTGCGGTCAAAAAGGGAAAATTCCCGGGCGCAACTTCGGCCCAACCGGACAGACCTTCTGCCTGCAATCTGAGAAAAACGGTATCGCAATAATCGGATGTCTGGTCATGGACAACTTGCGGTGAGGCAAAAGGAAGTCGAACGAGAAACAATTCCGCTTGATCTATCTGCATGGGGAACCTCATTTTGAAGTAAAAGGGAACAGTGGGGAAGGACGTCTCCACAAACTGATAAAACATCATTTTACCAGAAAAGAACTAACATGTCACCCCCGTCGATACAGGAGTTATAGCCGTTTTTACTGATACGACAAGAAAATTTCGGTTTTATTTGTTCAAAATCGGCCAAAGAGCGTAAAATATGCTTGTAAAAGACACAGTTTGTGTGTATCTTATTAGAGGTGGGGATACAGTCAAAGCGGAGAAGCTGGTGTAAGCCCCGACCGTTTTGTTCGCTCATTTAAAAAAGGGTTACAGATATGAAACGATTGAACGACAGGGCACGAAAACCGTTGGTGAACGGAAGTTGGAGTGCGGCGCTCATTTTTGTACTTTTTGCCGGATTGGGAATTTTTATGTCCTGCGTGGGTACCTCCAGTACTTGCTATGCACAGAATTCGGGAAGTAGCAGCAGTAATAACAGCAGTAATAACAACAGTAGCAACAATAATAACGGTGGAACGAACCGCGAGTACACGAATTTCGGATACCGGAGTGCCGTTGGAGGTTTTGCTATTGACGCGAAACAGGCGTTTAAGGCCGCGACCAAAGTAGAGTTAGCGTCTTATTCAGACTCAATTCGCAGTAAGCTTACTACCGTTCCGGCCGGACTGGATCAGGCGTCTTCTGTCCGCAAGATTTCGTTGCGACGACTGGGCGAGCTCCTTCGAACCTGTGCCGCCGAAAAGAAAGTTCTTCCTGAAAGTGCTCAATTCCTTGGCGGTCTCACCGCGATTGAACATGTTATTGCCGTACCGGAAGACAAAGATATTTATCTGGTCGGTCCGGCGGAAGGGTGGACCGTGGACGCCACCGGTTGTGTCGTTGGAAAAGAATCCGGAAAACCGATCCTGCTCCTTGAAGATTTATTGACCGTCTTTCGCGCGTGGAATACACAAACACCCGAACTGATTACCTGCTCAATTGATCCTTCCCGGGAAGCACTCCAAAATTTCGCCCGTATGGCAAAGATTATCGATCCGGAACAAAGACTGACGGCCAATCGTCAGGCGATGGGCATGATGAACGTTTCGTTTTCCGGTATTCCGTCGCAAAGTCGCATGGCTTGTGTTCTGGCCGCGGCCGATTATCGCATGAAACGCTTGAGT